>CAZJEV010000075.1:0-2301 GCA_964545215.1 Candidatus Woesearchaeota archaeon | reverse complement strand
AAATATTGATAATTCTGATAATTGGAATAAGTATTTGTCCAGAATTATCGTGATAGATAATTCCAAAAACCTTATCCCAATCAAGGGAATTATCTATAATAAAATCAGTAATTCGTCGATATAAATAATATCATTGCATAAAATATCGTTAAGTATTAGAAAATTTAATGGATAATATGAGAAAGTGAGATTTATATATCATATCTGCTAGTTTAAATCATGAATATTAATGAGAAAGATGTCAAAAAGCTTTTTGCAGTGGGTTCAGTAATTATCCTTTTAATTTTAGTATTTCTTTTAATAAGGCCAATTATTCTTCCAATAATAACGGGCTTGATTTTGGCATATATTTTTTATCCTCTCTATAAAAGAATAAACATTTATGTTAAAAATAAAACTCTGGCAGCCTCTCTTGTTTGTGCGATAATAATTCTTGTAATAATTCTTGTTTTAATTTTTTCAATCCCCCTTATTTTAAAGCAGGTTTCAGGGATTTTTCTTTATTCCCAGGATATAGACATGCAAAAAGTAGTTTCAGCTGTCTTTCCGGCTGCTTCAGAGCAATTTATTTTTCAGACAACTATATCAACAGAAAAATTTATAGAAAATGTAATAACAGGAGTCAGAAAATCTTTAATTGACTTTGCATTTGATTTGCCCACAATAGTTTTAAACTTATTTATTATGAGTTTTGTTTTCTTTTTCTCATTGAGAGATTCAGAGAGACTGCAGGCCTTTGCCCGGGGGATTTCTCCTTTGAGTGAAGCAAAAGAAAAAGTAGTTGTAAATCATTTTAAGGATGTCACGGCGGCAGTCATTTACGGCCAAATTATTGTTGGAATCATTCAAGGTCTTTTAGCAGGTTTAGGCTTTTGGATTTTTGGAGTTAAGAACGCATTAGTTCTCACAGTTTTGGCAGTCTTCTTTTCAATCATTCCTTTCATAGGCCCTGGATTAGTCTGGGTTCCCGTTGCAATTTATTTATTTACAACATCGTCGGGAATTGCAGTAGGATTTTTGCTTTATAATCTGCTTATTGTTTCTGTTGTTGATAATATTCTGCGCTCTTATCTAGTTTCAAGAAAAACAAAGCTCTCCCCGGCAGTTGTTTTAATAGGAATGCTCGGAGGAATTATCCCATTTGGAATTATAGGTCTTATTATAGGACCTTTATTGCTCGCATATCTAATAACGCTTTTAGAAGCATACAAGGATAAAACTCTATATAGTTTATTTTCAGATAAATCATAACATGATAAAAAAATGCTGTTTTCAAAAATAGGGGATTTTTGCAATGAAATTAAAATTAAAAAAATTAAAGTTTGACGCCGGAAGACCAGTAGTTTTTATACATTATGAAACTGCAAAAAAGTTAAATATGCATGTAGGAGACAGAGTTAGCATCAGGCATGACGAAAAGAAACTTATTTCAGTAATTGATATTGTAAAGGGATTTATTAACCGAGGAGAAGTTGCTCTTTCCAAGGAAATTCTGGAGGAAATTCCCATTAAAGCAGGGGATTTAGTTGATATAGCTCTTATTTCAGAGCCAGAAAGCACTAAAATAATATCTAAAAAAATGGCCGGGCAGAGGCTTTCACGAGATGAAATTTATTTTGTTATAAAAGATATAGTTAGTAATGAACTAACTGAAGCCGAAATAGCTTATTTTATTCTTGCAGTGCATGAAAAAGGAATGTCTTTTAAGGAAACTATATATCTCACAGAAGCAATTTGTCATACAGGGCATGTTTTGTCTTGGAATAAAAATAAAATAGTTGCTGACAAGCATTCAATTGGGGGAATCCCTGCAAACAGAACAACGCCAATTATTGTATCAATTTGCGCGTCTGCCGGTGTTATTATGCCAAAAACCTCTTCAAGAGCAATTACATCTGCTTCCGGAACAGCAGATACTCTTGAATGTCTGGCAAAAGTAGATTTGTCTTTTTCAAAATTAAAAAAAGTTGTAAAAAAAACATCAGGATGCATGGTATGGGGCGGCTCTCTTGGCTTGGCTCCGGCTGACGACAAATTAATTAGAGTTGAAAGACTTCTTAATATTGACCCGGAATCGCAGCTCATTGCCTCAATTATAGCCAAGAAATTAGCAGTCAACAGCAAATATATTGTTCTTGATTTGCCTTACGGCTCTGGAGCAAAACTGCATTCATTGAAAGAAGCGGAAAAATTAAAAAAGAAATTTCTGAAAATAGGCAGACATTTTAATTTGCATTTGAAAGTCATTCCCACATTGGGAAATCAACCCATTGGAAACGGTATAGGTCCTGTCCTTGAAAT
>CAZJEV010000074.1:0-2332 GCA_964545215.1 Candidatus Woesearchaeota archaeon | reverse complement strand
AGAGGTTTTATATTGTATGGCTTTATTTAACTACTAAAATCTACTAATGAATACTAAATTAGTAGATAAGTTTATATAGCTCCGTAACTACTAAAATCTACTAATGAATACTAAATTAGTAGATACTATGAAATTACCTGAGAAACCATTTAACATAGGAGATTTTCTTAGTAAGGACTTTGAGGGGTTTTCAAAAGCTCTTGCAGATGAAAATCTTAGAAAACTAGCCTCTGAATTTAACAAAAGTTACTTTTATTGGTCCGAATTAAAATATCGTGTAGAGGATGAAAGTAAAAGGAAATACCTCTGGGTGATTATGAAATTTCTTCGTTCTAATAGTTATGAAAAATTAAAATTTAAAGATATAAAAATGAAGTATAATCTGCTTTCTGAGTTTAGTAAGAAACTACATCAATTTGATAAAAATCTAGCAGGTAATATAAAAATAGATGGAAAGATTTTGAATTTACAGGAAAGTTACATTATTAGTTCGCTTATGGAAGAAGCAATTGCTTCAAGTCAGTTGGAAGGCGCATCAACTACAAGAAAAGTTGCTAAAGCAATGTTGAGAGAGAGGAGAAAACCCAAAACTCTTTCTGAAAAAATGATTTTTAATAATTATCAGGCGATGCAATTCATTTTAAAAAATAAAGACCAAAAAATAAGCCAATCCTTTCTATTAGAATTACAAAGAATAGTTACAAAGGAAACCTTGGAAGATCCTCGCGACGAAGGTATTTTCAGAGACAATGATGAAATTACTATCAGAAATGATGATGTAATAGCACATATACCTCCTAAATATACCGAGATAAGCAGTTTAATTGAAGAGTTTTGTTCTTTTGCAAATAGTGAATCTGAAGATTTTATTCATCCAATACTTAAGGGAGCAATATTGCATTTTCTCATAGGTTATATTCATCCATTTAATGATGGCAATGGTAGAACAGCAAGAAGCATTTTCTATTGGTATATGCTCTCCCAAGGATATTGGTTGTTTGAATATATGACTCTTTCCCGAAGAATCCTACGTTCAAGAAAAAATTACGATTTGGCTTATTTATATACCGAATATGATGAAATGGACTTAACTTATTTCATAAAATATTTATTAAGTTGTGTAGAAAATTCTTTAGCAGATATGCTTGAGTATATAAGGCATCAAGAAAAAGAACAACAAAGAACAAAAGAAATAATAAAAAATAACCCTGATTTAAGTTTAAGACAAGCTTTGATATTAGAAGGGTTTATGCAAAACCCAACGAAATTGTTTACTATAAAAGAAATTTCTGAAACTTATGCAGTAGTTTATCAGACTGCAAGAACCGATTTATTCCTTTTGGAAAAAAAAGGGTTTATAACTAAAAAACTTGCTGGAAAGACTTTTGTTTTCTTACATAAATAATTATGTCTACTTATTAAAAAAGCCATAATTCAGAAATAAAATAGCCTCTGCTGGGATTTGAACCCAGGACCCCAAGTTGTTTCGATTGCTTACTGCAATCGCAAGCACCTTGCGAATCGGCAGATTCGCTCTGTTACGAAACTTGTGCTCTAAAACCGGGCTGAGCTACAGAGGCACAATTATGTTGATAAAGTAGAGATTAATAATTTATCTATAAATCTAAGATTAGGACTTTTTCTTGTTATTTATTTTTTTCTTTGCCCTTGAATAAATTGTCCAGATATTTCTTTGGTCTCTATTGAGCAATTGGGAGATTTCTGCATATGAATATCCTGATTCTTTTAAGTAAACAACGAGAGACTCCAGGATTGTAAAGGCTCTGTTTTTAAATAGGGAAAGAGGGATGAATATTGAGGTGTCTTTAATCTCTAACTCTGATGCGTGCTTTTCCTTGGATTTTTTATATGCTGTCCAGATGGTCCTGTCATTTCTTTCTGTTAAAAGGGCAATTTCATGATAAGTCAATTTTTTATTCTCCTTGAGGAATTTGCACAGCACTTCTAAGGCTCCAAGATTACTTGAAAAGACACTTATTGGAATTGAATCCTCTGGCTTAATGCCTACAACTTCTAAAATTTCTTCTTTTGATAAATTATATTTATCTTTAAAGTTATTAATTAAAATTTCAAGGGTTTCCTTATTTGATAATTTATGCTTTTCTTTTATTTCTTCAAGAATTAATGATAATGAATTAACAAGATTATCGCTTTCTAAATTCTTTTTCTTCCTTCTCTTTCCTAATATGGCTTTTGCGGAAAGCAAGACTGTGAGAATCCTGATTGTCCAGGCTCCTTCGTTTGTTGTTGAATATGACTGGCCTGAAAGCTCTGTTCCTGCCAATCTTAAGCAGAAGTATATCTGCTCAAC
>CAZJEV010000073.1:0-2525 GCA_964545215.1 Candidatus Woesearchaeota archaeon | reverse complement strand
GCAATTGTTTCATTGGTTGTTATTTATTGGGCACTAACTCCTTATATTGGATTGGATTTTTACGGTCCATCATGGCTGGAATCGTGGGTTTATAACAATTCAGTAGCTTTGATTTTTTTGATTATAATTGGAATAATAATTTGGGCGGTTGTCAGTCCTCCAAGAACAGGAGGGAGCGGAGGAGACAGCATCTTTAAAAAAATAGGAGACGAGATTGATCGCGGGTTAGGTCATAAACACCCATAAAAATGGCAACAATATTGGAATGTTTGGGCTTTTTGGAATTCTTTCTGCCTGTTTTCTCTTTCTTATTTATCTTTGTAGTAATGTACGCTGTTTTAGACAAATTCAAATTGATGGGAGAAAATAAAAGCGTAAAGTTTATTGCAGCATTATCAATTGCGATGCTGTTTTTGTTTTCTCAGGGAACATTGAAATTCATTAATTTTGTTACACCATGGTTTGTTGTTCTGGTGATTGTGGCATTATTTGTTTTGTCTTTGTTTATGTTTATGGGCGTTAAAGAAAAAGACATAAGCGAGGCAGTCAGCAATCCGACAGTTTACTGGACTGTTCTTATAATCATAATAATTTTATTGCTTGCAGCTATTGGAAGCATATTTGGCGATTTTTTTTCAGCGGGGGGGTCTCCAGTAACAGACCCGACAAAAGCCAGCGTGACCCAAATACTTGTCCATCCGAGAGTGCTTGGAGCATTATTCCTGCTCCTTATAGCAGCATTTGCCGTTAAAAATATTTCAAGCGGAATTGAATCCAAGTAAAATTATTTTTTCTTTTTTAATTCAGAAGTTATTTTGCCAAGCTCTTTGACGTTGCTGGTTAACGGCTCGATTATTTTCTGCATTACTTGCTCCAGCGCTTTCATTTCAGCATTTAGCTCTGTGACATTCTTGTTGTAATCGGTTACTTTTCCTATTAATATATTCTGCAGATTGCTGAATCTTTCCTGCACCCTTAAAACTTCCTGCTTTATTGATTCAATATCATTGTTGATATTTTCCTTCCATAAATTAATATCTCCAATCTTTGAGATAAAATCTTCCCATTTTTCCTCAACTACAGCTTCCACAACTTCTTGAACTTGATTTGAATTCAATTCCGGAGCTGCGGAATAATTAACATGACTATATCGATTAAAACTCGGCTCGCTTGCTTCTGGAGCAGGAGCTTCTTCAAGCAAACTTTCTTCATTTTTATCTTCTTTTTCAACTGCAGGCTCAAATTGATCCAGCTGGTCAAGGATATTATCATCTGAACCCTGAGATTCCTGGTTAAAGGCATCATTTACCTCCTGATTGGAAAAATCTGTTTTTAAGGCTTTCATAATATCATCATCGCTTAAATCAGCATTTCTCATTTCTTTAACTTTTTCTGTCGGCGGTTTCTTTAGGACTATCTTTCTCACCTCTTTTTATGATATCAATGACTTCTTTTTCTGTGACAAAATTCAACGGATTCCAAAATTCAATATATTTTTCTAATACTTTGACATTTTCTTTTCTTGCAAAATTCTGCATTTCGTTTGCCATATTTCTCAAGATATTCTTTATTTCATTTAAGTCCTGCTTGGCACTCTTTACTTCACTGTCAATTAATTTTATTTCTTTATTTAGCTTCCTATACTCTTGAATCATATTCTGATTTATCAAGAAAATTCTGTCCCGCATTACGCTGTATCTTGATTCTAGAATTCTGATTCTTTCTTCAGGGCTTATTGATTCAAAACTTTGCATTTTCACCTCTTCCCTATTTGTTACTGACCGCTATAAAAATGTTTCGAAAGGATTTTCTGATTTTAGTGCAACGACGCCTAAAACAAAAAATTAGAGTTTGAGAGCCCATATTTTATTAATAATTTGCGAAGCAGAGTATGTTTTAGGAGTGTCCGTTTATTTTATTCAGTTCGTGCGTATTGTATATTTTAATTTTTTCTTGCTCTTTCAATTTTTTATCATTACTCCAAATTGCACAATTCAGTTTTAACGCAAGCGCAAAGTATACCATATCATCCTGGTCTGGCGTGAGATTTTTTGCTTCTTCAACACAGGGAACTAATTCTTCTAAAGGAACAATAATAATCCTTCTCTTTAATATTTCTATCAGTTTGAAAAATTCTTCTTTAGATCTTTCTGTTTTCTTCAGAATCTCTTTTTTATGTTTTTCCAGTTCTGTGAAAATGTATTCTGGGGTGAAAAAATGAAATTTATTATTAAATAGAAAATTGTAAGTAAAACTCTCTTTAATCAAAGCTGAAAATAGAACATTAGCATCAATGACGAGATCCATGTTTACTTCGCCATATTTCTCAGTTTGTTGCTTACTTCTTTATTAATTTCTTTACCTAATCTTAAAGCGTCAGCTTCAGTAAGTTTGCTTTTCTCTTTGAATTTTCTTAGAAACTCCATATCTTCTATCTTTTGTATGAATGCTTGTCTAGCTACTTCAGACCAATTCATTTCTGGAAAAGAGTCCATTTTCTTCTTCATCTCATCCGGAACAGCTAA
>CAZJEV010000072.1:515-2591 GCA_964545215.1 Candidatus Woesearchaeota archaeon | reverse complement strand
TATCCCCTTAAATAAAAAGAATAAATTTAATTTATAAAACTATTGAAGAATTATTTTTTGCCTTTTTTTTCTTCTTTTGCAGGAATTTTTTCAGCAGCAGGGACAGCTTCTTTACCAGGAACCTTTCCAGCTTCAGCTTTTGCAGTAGCCTTTCCAGGAGCAGTTTCACCCTCTTTAGCAACAGGCTCTTCTTTGACTTCTTTTTTCTCTGCAAGTTTTTCAGCAAGTGCTTTTTCTTTTTCAATTTGTTTTTTAATCTCGCTGTTTATTTCTTCTAATCTTTTTTTAAGATGAATTTTCTTATCTTCGCTGATCTCTATAATTTCAGAATTAATTTGTTTATCATATACCCCCGCGTCAATATCTTTATTGAGATCAATAGATTTTTTATCTTCGACCAATACCCCCAAAGAATTGCAGCTTCCAACAACATTTTTAACAGCAGCTTTCAATGATTTAACTAGCATACCCTCTTTTTTCATCAATGCAATTTTAATTACCTGCTCAATCCCCATATTGCCGATTTTTTCTTTATCAGGCGTACCTGAGCCTTTTTCAACATTAATGTCTTTTTTTATTAATTCAGAAACAGGGGGAGAACCAATTTCAATATCATAGTTTTTTGAGATAGTATCTACCGATACTTTGACGGGAATCTTCATGCCCTTCAAATTAGTTGTTTTGTCATTAATTGAATTTATAATATTCATTATATTTATGCCTAAAGGGCCTAATTTCTGTGCTAACTGAGGACCTGGCGTGGCTTTTCCACCTTCAATTATTAGCTCAATTTTTTCTTTACTCATCTTCCTCTGCAGAACTTTCTTCGCCTTCTCTTCTTATAACTTTAACCGAATCAATCTTGACTGTAATCGGAATTGGCACTGCTGCCTCAAGCAGCTCAACGATAACCTCTTCTTTTTGCTTGTCAATTCTTGAAATTTTAGCTTTTTCACGCTTGAATGGGCCTGAAATGATTTCAACAATATCATTTTTTTGAATATTCATTTGAGTCTTAGCTTGTTCGAGCATATGCTCAATTTCTTGATAGCCCACCGGACTGGGCAATAATCCCCGGGCATAAGGAACACCTCTAAATGATTGTTCAGCATCTTCTGCGGTTTCTGCTTCTATGAAAAGATAGCCCTTCGTGCTATGAGGCCTCACTAGACTGTAAACATTAAGCTCTTTTTTTTTGGCATTAGAACTAACAAATTCAAGAACTTGTTCTTCTCTATTTGCTGTTGTTCTTAAAGCGAATATTTTTGTCATCTTATTAATTGTGCAGTCAAATGAACAAGAAATCCAACAAAACCAATTATTAATGTTCCAATGCCGGCGACTTTTGCGATTATTTTAAATTCTTCCCTGCTTGGTTTTTTTGTTAGCTTAAATACCCTAGCACTTTCTATCAAAAAGTTTTTTATTTTTTCTTTTAATCCAGAATGCTGAAATTCTTGTTCAAACATATAAAAATCCTTTAAAAATGTATTTATAAAACTTGCTAAATAAAAGATTAACTTAGGAATTCTATCCATAATTCATTTTCTATTTCTTTCTTCTTTTTTCCGCCTGATTTTTTTGGACCGAGAATTTGAGGGCTACTTACTCCTGTAACAATCAGCATAGCTCTAATTGTTTTTTCCATATCTTCTGAAATTTGAGCCCCCCATATTATTCTAGCATCTTCATCCAATTTTTCAGAAACTGTTTCAACAACTCTTCTTGCTTCTTCCAAGGTCATATCGGGTCCGCCCATGACATTAATTAAGGCGCCATTTGCCCCGGTTATATCAACATCAAGCAGAGGATTGCTTAAAGCTTTTTCAACTGCTTCAACCGCTCTATTTTCAGTATCACTTTCTCCAACCCCAATCATTGCTACGCCTCCTTTCCCCATGACTGTTTTTATATCCGCAAAATCAAGATTCACTAAGCCTGTTTTTGTAACCAATTCAGCGATGCCTTTAACAGCATTAGTCAAAATTTCATCGGCAATCTTAAATGCAGTGTGCAAAGGCAAATCTGGAGCTAATTCTAATAATTTATCATTGGGAATTACAATTAAAGTATCTA
>CAZJEV010000072.1:0-505 GCA_964545215.1 Candidatus Woesearchaeota archaeon | reverse complement strand
TCCATGCTAAAAGGCAAAGTTACCACACCCACTGTTAATGCACCCATTTTTTTTGCAATATCTGAAATTACAGGCATGCTGCCCGTTCCAGTTCCGCCGCCCAATCCTCCGGTAATAAATATCATATCTGCTCCAGTTATAGCATGTTTTATCTCTTGTTCGCTTTCTTTGGCAGCTTCTTCTCCTATTTGAGGCACGCTTCCTGCGCCCAAACCCTGCGTAACTTCTTTTCCTATTAAAATTTTAGTAACTGCATTGGTGTACAGCAGATCCTGTGCATCAGTATTAACAGCAATTGTTTCTGTTCCGCTGATTCCAATTTCAGACATTCGGTTTATTGTATTATTCCCAGCACCGCCTGCTCCAATTACCTTGATTTTTGCTTTTTGATTGGCAAGAAGCTGTTCAAGCTCTTCGTCAATATTAGAAGTCTTTTGTACAGCTGTCTTTAAAGACAGGCTATTTCTCTGCTGTGTGCTTTGCTGTAAAGGGTAGCTCATTTTAT
>CAZJEV010000071.1:0-2722 GCA_964545215.1 Candidatus Woesearchaeota archaeon | reverse complement strand
TAGCGGGGAGCAACGCACTCCAGCCTAAAGGCTGGAGATTTCTTCTCAATTAATTAAAATTACTGCGTCAGATTTTTCATCTTTCAAAGACTGGCAGTTTTGATATCCGTAATTAAAATCATACTCATTTACCTTTATAGGATTTTCTTCATTATTTTCAAAAACATAAATTGAAATACTTTTTATTTTATCTTTTGAGAATTCTGAAAATGGGATATTATATTGAGAATATTGCGCAGTTAAGATAAGTTTTTTTGATTTTCCTTTTGGAATTTCTATTTTTTGATTTGAATAGGGATAATTTAAAGAGGAATAAATTTGATTTTCGTTTTCCTTAAAGTTTACATTAAATTGGTTTTGACTGGATAAAAGTGAATTCTTATTGCCCTCTCTTAAATCTATACATCCAATTATGTAAGGAAGATAATAAACTCTTGAAAAATAGCCTTTATTTTCTAGTTCCAAAGTTCCTATATCCGCCGTTGCTGAAGATAACATCTCTTGATTATTATAGCCTATTGTTTTTTGTATCTGTATATCTGCATAATTTACAGATTCCTTAAAATCAAAATCTTCTGAAAACGGTGAAGAGTAATAAATAGCTAAAACTCCGAAAGTCAATACCACTAATATGCCGAGAACGGCTCCATAAACTAAAGTTTTCATTTTGATTTTTCTGGAGAGATAACATTAGACAAATAATATCCAAGAATTATAAAAATAATTGATGAAGCAATTAAAACAGTTAGAATTCCCAGCCTGTCAAATTTAAATACATCAATCATGAATCCAGCAGTAAAAATATAAAGAGATATTGAAATTAAATAAAATACATTTGATAATTTTCTATATTTTGCAAATAAGACTATTGCAATTATCAAACTTATCCAAAATATCGCCCATCCAATAATTTCATAAAAAACCATTTAATGGCCCCCCATCCTTAATAATTCGCCAATGATAAATGAGCCTATTACTGAGAAAATTAATAAAACTAGTTTGATTGTATCGGGCAAATCTTTTAAGAAAGTGAATGAGAAGTATATTACAGTAACAATTATAAAAAGGGCGCCGATACCGTAAAAATAATTCTGGACGTTCATGTTTTATATAGTAAAAGAAGATTTAAAAAGCTTACTTAGGAGGCACTAGATTATCCCAATCGTCAATGAATTCCTGAATTGTAGGAATTTGGACGTCCATTTTTCGAGATTCGACATATAACTTTGTTAGCAAGTAAAAAATAATACCTAAAGATTTTGCTGACTTGTTGTTCCCCGGGATAATTTGATTGATTCCTTGAGTAAAATTATTTGTATCGCAAATTGAAAGAATAGGAATTCCGACTCTGTTTGCATCCTGGAGAGCATTCTTGTCAAGCCATGGGTCGCAGATGAAGATAAGCTCTGCTTCTGTGAAATTATCTAAAACTGGATTTGTTAAAATGCCTGCCGGATATTTTTTAGTAAAGGCCCTGATTCCAGTTACTTCAGCAAATTTATTAACTGCTTTCCAGCCAGCCTCTCTTTTGCAGACAACAATTATATCTTCTGGCTTGAATTTTGCTAAAAAAGAGGCTCCTTCCCGGATTTTATCATCTAAAAGAGCCGTGTTAAAAACTGCCAGTCCATCAGCTCTCCTTCTGTATACAAATTGGTGCATATTAGGAGTAATAACTCTGGTTCCAAGATGAATGGACGATTTAAGATAATCTTCCATCGGGACTAAAGTATCTTTCTTTTCCTCCTCCTCTTCCTTGACTTTCTTTTTTAAATCAAGAGGCTTGGCTTCTTCAACTTTTTTTTCTAATTCATGGGCTTTCTCAAGAAGCTTTGCTAATTTTGCTTTTTTTTCTTCTGCGGAAATAGGTTTATCTGGTTTCTTGGAAACTTTATCGTTATCTGTTATATCATCCTTGCTGTTCTTACTAACTTTATCTGATTTTTCTTCTTTCTCGGATTTTTCAGGAGCCCTATTATTTTCTACATCGCTCTCGCCATTATTATTTTTACTTTTTATACTTTTATCTGTTTCATCCTTTACTTTAGAAACTTTATTATCTGTTACATTTTCTTTCTTAGTTTTAGAATCTGAATTAGCTGTTACACTATCTTTGCTTTTCTTACTAGATTTATCTTTATCTTCTTCAACATCAGACAGTTCTTTCTTTGCTTTTTCCTTCATCATTTTGTTATAAATAGGACACGGGTTTTTCTGGAGCTATTTCAGCCAGTACGTGCTAATGTATATTTTCCTCAAATAAAGGGGGTTTTTAAACCTGGCGGTTTAAACTAAAAATTAGGTGATTGATGCATTTTGACACCAAAAAAGCTTATAAAATAGCGAAAATACGACGATAATAATGAAAAGGGTGTTGTCAGACACGTATTTTCTTGGTAGAAAATGCATATTTTGCGATAAATACGGATTATATAGATTAAAAAATAATAAAATAAAGTGTAAACATTGTAAAAAATATTACTCTTTGAGGAAGCTTCAGAGAGATATACAAATATTATATTATTTCTACTTAGAAATATCAGCAAGAAAAACTGCTAAAGAATACCATTCAAGTAGGTTTTGGCTTCGCGGAATTGTAAGATCAATGGAAGACCCAACTTTGATTTCTAAAGGTGTGAGCCACTTTTTAGATATAAGATAAGTTAGTTATCACGATTCGCAATATATATGGGGTGAATTTGGTAAGGGATTTTCTGGTTTG
>CAZJEV010000070.1:0-2969 GCA_964545215.1 Candidatus Woesearchaeota archaeon | reverse complement strand
CTCAAGCTAACACTTTTAGAGATGGGCGCATTTTATATCAATGCAACACAAATAAGTATTATATCTCTTCTTTCATTTGCCTGCTTAATATACATAATTTATTACTGGTTTTTTGCCAAGAACACAAATAAGAAAAGATTGTTCAAGCTGATTATGTTTATTATTATTGCAATTGCAGCCTTTGCCTTTTTAATATCCTTGACACTTCCATTTGTTGAAAATATCTATCCTGGGCTGAGAGAGGTGGGAAAGACTTATCCGCCTCAATTTTGGGAAGAAAACAATTTTTCAGCGAGCTTCAAGGGTTTTATTGAGGGGCTTTATGTCTATAATGCACACAATCCAATAGAGATATATTTTACCGAAGGGGATGAAATTTTTGGGCAGGTAAGATTAAGCAATCCAGATTATATATATACTATATTCTTAACAAAAGACGGAGAAGAGGAGATTATGCTGGGCAGTTATAAAAATGAAACTGCAATAATTAATTTTAATATAACAAAGAACAGGCTGTACCATTTTGAGATTGGAGCGGCAAATTCTTCACTAAGTTCCTCACTAAATGAAAAGAGAGTTGCCATGTTTGATATATACCCCAATGTCATGACTTCTGAAAAAACCAATGAGAGAAAAAGGGACCTTGTTGTAATAATGGGCTCTCTGCTCGCAGCAATTACCATGATAAGCGTCAGCATTGCCAAGCGCATAATTGAGGTTATAGAGAAATAGAATAGGAAAAATTCGGCACTGGAAAGAGGCGTGCAGATAGATTATAGCGAGAATCAATTGCCTAAACTAAGCCACAGCTTCCTGCTCTGCTCCCTTAATCAAATTCCAGTCTAATCTTAAAAGCTGTTTGACAGCAGGGTTTTTTGTGTTGAGCTTAAACAAGTCTGATTTTCCAACCCTTCTTGTCTTTATGACAATATTATTTTTTTCTAATTTTTCCCAAAATGTTTGCAAAGTTGAGTAGCTTACCCCTGAATTTCTTGCTATTTCTGTTAAAGGATAATCAAATAACTGAAATGTTACAAGAAAATCCAATACTCTCATTATTGGATTGCTTCCAAAAACCTCTGTGAATATTGTTTGGTTTTCCATTATCTAATTTTAAGCATACAATTCTTTATAAACTTTATCGCTGAAAAATTTAAGTGAGACAAGAACGCTTAATTCATTAAAAAACAAAATTGATAGTTTTAATTTTTCTCATCAAACCTGCCCTGTCTGAGTGAACTTTCTCATGAATTGCTCAAGAAGAACCTGCGGCGCAAAGCCCTTTCTGCTGCACGCCTTGACAAACTCGTCGTATGTATTCTGGTCAATATTATATTCCATCTTTCTCTTTTTTGCTGCTGGTGGTGTTGCTGCCATGATATAATATCCAGATAAAACGGGTATATAAATGTGATGTGGAGCGGGAATTTCTTTGTTGCCTTAAAAGTGGTAGAAAAGCTTAAATATAGAAATTCTTAAAGAATTATATGGCAGAACAAGAAATCTTAAAAGAATTTGAAATTCTTGAAACTGGCTCGCAATTTATCTCCAGTAACTTTAAAGGGCTGCAAAAGAAGTTTGGTGGAAGGTTTATTGCTATCGAAAATAAAGAAGTTGTAGCAAATGCTGATACATTTGATGACATCAGGAGAATGTTAGATGTGCAAAAACTTAATTTTAGCAAGATAATAGTGCAATTTATTCCCCGAGAAGGAGAAATTATACTATACTAATATGATTTTTAATATAGACTTAATAAAAGAGGCAGGAGCCGAGCGTTTATTATTTAACATTGTTTCAATGCACCCGCATTCTTTTGGGGGCATTATTTCTGTTGTTGATACAGGACGCCCTAGAACTATTATTTCTGCTGGCGCTGCATCTAAATTAAAAATTTCTGCTACTGGTGAAAAAGCATTACCAATTTGCGGCTTTGGAAGGGGAAGCATACCTTGCAGAAAGCTGGATAAGTTTAAGCTCATAATAAAATCCCCTGAAGGAAAAACGAAGAGTGTAGAAATGCCCGTATATGTGGTGGATGTTCCAGCACTTAATAATCTTAGCCAAGAGATGAGGATTAGCGCTTATCAAATTGATACTATAATTGGACTGGATTTTTTAATATCCCAAAAAATGAGGCTAATAGCAGATTTTAAGAATAATATGGCTTATTTTGAAGAGATTTAGGCGTAATTCTGGTCAAGGGTGTATAAATGTGATGAGGGGGTGTAAGAGAAAAGGATGACTGCACCAAAAGATGAGAAAATGTTTGATGCCCGTTTATCATCAAAAGGGAGAGAGTTATATATACTTTTATCTATAATCTTATCTCCTTGTCTAACCATTCGATCTTTTTTCCTTGCTTCCTCTGCCAGAATATATCTTCCCAGATATAATGAACTGCTAGCGCAGACCATTTGCCCCAGTTTTTGTTTACATATTTTATTATCTTTTTAACAGGAACTAATTCTTTGTTAAAAAGCAATCTCGATAGAATCTTTTGTTGCCAAGGTGCAACGTGTTCAAATATATCACAGTGATGTAGTGCCTCTTGTAATAATATTCGAGCTGTTTCTGGACCAACACCATATAATTTCAATAATCTTTCTCTCGCTTCTTCTACTGACAGGTTCCTTAATTCAAATTCATCGATTTTCTCTTCAACAAAAGTCTTTGATAAGTTGATAAACAATTTTGCTCTATAGCCGACTTTTAAATTTCTTAGCTCTTCTTCAGGCACTTTTATAATCTCTTCAGGGTTCCAAAAAGTATAGACCTCTTTATTATCAAGACTAACTTTAATTCCATACTTTTTTACCATTATATCCGTCATTTGAACTGTTCGTTTTACAATAGTGTTTTGCAGAAATATTCCTATCATTAAGAGACCATATAAATCCTGAGCACAACTGCCGTGCATTCCATACCATCTTTTTAAAAATGGAGATAAAACATTATTATCTTTTAGT
>CAZJEV010000069.1:0-3041 GCA_964545215.1 Candidatus Woesearchaeota archaeon | reverse complement strand
GGTTTTGCAATGAGTATGTTTATGGGCTTTGATAATTATCTCACTCTAGTTCTATTGTATCAAAAGTGAAACGCGCCCGGACCAGGATTTGAACCTGGGAATCCTTTCGGAAACGGGTTCTCCAAACCCGCGCAGTAACCGCTGTGCCATCCGGGCATAAATTAACTTAAAGAAAACAACTTTTAAATATTCCTGTTATAAAAATCTTTATTATTCAGCAACTTGCGAAGAGACAATTTCAACAGGAAAACCTTTTCTATTATAACTAATAAAAGAATATTTTCTAAAATTCTCCCTCTGCACTTCAATCCATTTATTCAAATCAATATCAGGAAAAAAAGCATCGCCTTCATATTTTGAATGAATTTCAGTAATTTCCAATCTTCTTGTTTCAAGAAGAGCAATAGTCTGCTTATATAATTGCTGTCCTCCAATTACATAAACTGGCCGGCTGTAATACCCTGTAATTTCTAATGCCTCCTCTAAGGAATGGCACGCTATAATCTCCGTTTGAGAAAAATCAGGATTTCTTGATAAAACAATATTAATCCTGTCTTTTAACGGCTTACCATTTAAAGATTCCTGAAAAGTTTTTCTTCCCATAATTACAGCCTGATTTAAAGTCATCTCCCTAAATCTTCTCATGTCGGGTCTTCTTATTTCATCATCTTCAAACCAAGGAATTTTTCCTTCTCTTCCGATTACTTTTCTTCCTTTAGCATCAAGGGCATAAGCGGCAATTAAAACTAATTCAATTCCTTTAATTTTCTCCATTTTACTTGTCAAGCAGCCATAACAGCTTTAGAATCCCACTTGATAGGTTCATAGCCTTCTACTGTAATAACTTCCTTTGCAGAACGATTTATAATTTCAAATAAAGGCATATTTTGTAATTGAATTGTAGGCAGTCTTCTTGGAGTATGTGATAATTGCTGCAATATGAAGGGAATATGATCTTTTCTTTCATTTCCAGGGCTTTCAGCAGGAGCATTTTGCAAGTACCAATCCCGGACTTTTAAGTAATTCTCCGGATTTTCAGCGCACCATCTAACCTGCTCTTGAATTTCTTCTAAATTCTTTCTGACAAAATCAGACCTTGGCGGAACTCCGCAATATATATGAACATTGCTGTATGTATGAATAAACCTTTTTGCTTGAAGCCCAGTTTCATTTGCAACCAAATGATTTATCAAAGAATATTGGGCAATATTAAAAGGCACTCCTAAAAATACATCGCATGACCTTTGGAACATATGCAAATCTAAATCTCGGTTATTAGTGACAGTAAAATGAGTTAATATGTGGCACTGGCCTAAAGCCATCTCATCCAACTCAGCAGGATTCCACATGCTAAACAAAGAATACCGCGAGCCCTTATCCTTCTTCAAAAGGTTAACTACTTTTTTTAGCTGGTCAACTTCTTTTCCGTCTTTTCCAGTCCAATGCCTTAATTGATGCCCGTAAACCGGCCCTAAATCAGAATCTTCTAGGTTAAAAGATATTTTTGAGTCTGCAATAGCAACACCTGCCCTATTATTAACAATCTCAAATTTCCTATTTTCTTTCATTGCAGTCTCATATCTTGTAAAAAAATCATTCCAAGTTGGGGTATTTTTTGGAATTTTTTCTTCCAAGCCGTTTCTTTTCAAATAATGCTGAAAAGCATTTCTATTCCAAATATCTATGCCTTTATCATAAAGAGACTTTGCATTTCTTTCTCCTCTTAAAATCCAAAAAACTTCTTCTCCCACCCATCTCATAGAAACTGGTTTTGTTGTGCATAACGGAAGTCCTTGTCTCAGGTCATATTTACTTTGCTCTCCTGCGCTGACAATCATTAATTGCCCTGTCCTAGAATTATATTGCGGATCTCCCTCTCCCAAAACTTTTTTTAGAAGGTCTAAATACTGCCTCATAACAAACACTTATATAGGATATATTTAAACTCTATTATAAAACAATATAACTATTTGCTCTTTAAATATTCTTTGACAAATGGCCAGCTTATTTTTGTCCAGTTTTCAACCTGATTTTCAGGATTTGCAAAAATCCTATCAACTTCTTCTACAAAATAAAATGCCCCGGATGAAAGCCCTTCAGAATCATTTGAAACTATATTTTCAAGAGTTCCTACAATTGCAACAATTCCGAAATGTACTCTTCCGAGGCTATCAGAATCGTCATTAATATATCCTATAATTTCGGGCGCAGGATAGTTATTCATGCTCACTTCCTCCTTTAATTCTCGTAGCATTGCCGCCTTAATAGGATTTTCAGATTTTTCTTCAGTATCTTTGTCAATATGCCCTCCAACCCCTCCGGAATATTTGTTTAAATACCTGGTTTCCCTGAACTCTCCTGCCTGTTTATTTCCATTTAATTTTCTTTTATATAAGAAAACTTTCTTATTTTCCAGATTAAATATCCATACATAAGGAATTATTTGCTGCAAATTTTCATTGTTTTCAAGCTCATCCCCCCTCTCATGATAACTAAAATTTTTTAAGATAACTGAAAGATAATCGTAATCCTGCAAAGGCAGAAATCCCTGAAAATTCTTTTCTCTAAACAAAATTTCTCTTGGGATAACAAGTGCTTCTTTAACCATAAAAATTGTCTGGAATTTTAATATATAAAGATTTAGTAATAAATACATTGTAACGTTAAAGGGAGCTAAAGATAGGTTTTATGTAAAGAAAGGTCGAATAAATTTACTTGTTCTTATTTTCTGCCCATTTAATTAAGGGAAGTAAAGATTCCATTAATTTTTGCCCTTTTTTTGTAAGAGAGTATTCTACTCTTGGTGGAACTTCATTAAACGATTTTCTCATTATAAGGTTCTCTTCTTCTAATTCTTTTAATCTATGTGACAATATTTTTGCGGTTGCTCCATCTATTCTTTTTAGCAAGTCATTGAACCTTAAACTTCCAAAGTTGCCGATTGTGATTATTATAGACATTGACCACTTCTTACTAATATAGTCAGAAACAGATTCTAATGGTTTAGGACAATAGCCATTAATCGATTTCATTCTGCAACA
>CAZJEV010000068.1:0-3356 GCA_964545215.1 Candidatus Woesearchaeota archaeon | reverse complement strand
CTAGCCATTATTTAGACATTAATATTTTCCTGACAAAAATATTCCAATAGGAATAAATATATAAATAAATTATTCCTTCAGATATTATGACCTTAGACATCTCGCAATTAAGAAAAATAAGAAAAGCCCTTGACATGACACAGCATCAATTTGCCAGAGAAATTGGCATAAGTCAGTCAATGGTTGCAAAAATAGAATCAGGCAGGTTAGACCCGACTTATTCTTACGTAAAGAAAATAGATTCTGCCTTGAATGCTATGATGCATAAAGAAGAAAAAACTGCCCAGGAAATCATGACTCCAATAATTGCTTCAGTAAAGCTAAATGACAAAGTCACAGATATAATTAAGCTTATGAAAAACAAAGATATCTCACAGGTTCCAGTTCTGAAAGGAAAGAATGTTCTCGGATTAGTCACAGAATCTTCAATCCTGTCAAAAAACCCAGAAGAATTAAAGGGCGCCACAACCCAGGATGTCTTGATAGACTCTCCTCCCGTAATCTCCCCAAAAACCAAGCTTGAAGTAATCAAGCAGTTGCTCAATTATTATCCCTGTGTCCTTATAAAAAAATCCCTGGATTTAACAGGAATAATAACAAAAGCAGACTTAATTAAAAATCTAATTTAATTTCTTATAACCTTGCAATAACAATTCTAATGAATTCAAAATTCTAATAATATATAGCATAAAAATTACCATCAAAATCTGCTATCAGTTGGGTATTATTTCTTTCAATAACTTTTGTCATTTTATTAAATATTGATTAAAATTAAGTATTCAAAAAGACAACTCATTTTTTTATATTGTTCAGCTTTAATTTATAAATGGAAGAAAAAATACAAGAAGAAAAAGAAGAACAGAAAGGCAGGGGCGGTAATCTGACTAATGAGGACAGAGCAAGGGGTGGAAAGCATTCCGCCGCAGCGCAAGAAAGAGATGAAATTGGACAGTTTGCAGGAAAAAAGAAAGCCCTTGAAATTGAAGGAGAAGCCTAACTTCTGATTGATTTATTTTGGCATGAGTCTTAAGTTATTTCCCTTTTCTTTCCCACGCTCTCAAGCTTGGCCTAACTTTTAGATTATGGCTCTTGCTTCTAAGTCCTCTGCTCTTTTTACCAGCAGAAGTAAGCCCCCTGGAAGCCCTGTTGTGATTTTCAGCATTGCAAATCCAGTTAATTGCCAAATCATTTTTTATTTCTGGCCTGTTAGAATCAATCATTATTACTTCAAAAAAATAATATTTCCCGTCTTTTCCAATCCAGTATGAATTTAAAACCTCTAAATTCCTGTATTTTCTCTCTGCCCTTATCTCTGCAATCCACCTATAATTCATCTTTAATATTTTCCTGACGTGCTGTTTCCTTGATTTTCTTCCATGTTTATGCCTTGGTCTTTTTCTTCCCCCTCTTTTAACTCTGACTCTTAAAATAACAAATCCTTTCTTTGCCTTATACCCTAAAGCTCTTGCTTTATCAAGCCTTAAAGGCTTGTCAACTTTCACAATAGAATTTCCAGCCCTCCATTTAATCAATAAAGGCTGCAGCATTTCCCTGCTCGGGTTATTCCATACTTCTTTTAAATAATGATACATTCCTTGCGCCATTCCCATCAAAAAGAAAAACGCTTTTTAAACCCTTTCTTTAAGCTAAGCAAGGAAGATAATACACAATTTCTTTTACATTATTGTAATTTCTAAAAGCAGTAAATCTAAAAGAAAGCCCTTCTCCTTCTTGTTCAAAAATCCAGAGTTTATTATTTATATTACCTAAATATAAAGAGGTGTGAAGCAAACCATGGTTAATATAATCTGTTGGAATCGCAGCAATAATGCAATCTCTTTCCTTTTCAGGAATTTTTTTGCAACAATTCTGCAAAAACCACTTCATAAATAATGACCCTATATAGCCCGGCCTTTCTTCCTCAGAAAATATACAAAAACCCTCCTCTTTTCCAGGCCCTCCTATTATGATTACTTCATTGTCTTTCGTATGCTCATAATTTTCAATAAATCTTCTTTGTTCATTTAATAAAAATATGATAGTCCCAAAGCAATTTGGCTTTTGATTGTAATACCCTCCAAGCACTTTCAAAGTCTTTCTTGCCAGTCCGGGATTTTCAAGCAAGAAACTAATTTTATCTTTGTATCTTGAACTTTCCACTATATTTTTTACTGATGTTAGCTCTTCAAGAGTCTCCATCATTTTTCAGCTTTTTGCTAATTTTTAAATCTTTTCTTGCTCTTTCAAATATGTAATATTTAAAACATAAATCATTAAAAACTATTCTTACATAAAGAAAATATGGGAAAGAAAAAAAAGGAAAATATTGATATTAACTCTCTTGATTTCAAAAGCATATTAGAAGAAGCGGTAGCTTGCTCTCGTTTAGGAAGAACTATTGCAAGTTTCGGCGCTACATTAACAGGAAGAGAAAAACACGATGCCGATCTTATTAACTTAATGTTAATGGCTAAAAAGCCTCTGCCGGAAAGAACTCCTGCAACTGCATACTTTTCTACCGAAGAAGCCACAAAAAAATATACTCCTTCAGAATTAATAGAATGGTTTTCCCAGCAATTCCCAAAAGAGGCTGAACCATTGCGTAAAAGAATGGAGCTAGAATACAAAAAACCGCAGACTTCTCTTGTATACGGTATTCCTAATAATGAACGAGATCTCTCTGATGAATTCTACCTTAAGGTTCTTACAAGCACCCTAAATATACCTAAACAAAATGCAGCAGTTATGTATTATGGATCAATTAAACCCCAAATAGAAAGATTAAGAAAAGAAGAAGGATTGGTGAAGGTAGCAGTTAAATTAAAAAAGTAAAGAATCCACAACTTTTTATATTGCCATTTCTATGCAGATAAATGGCATCCAAAAACACATTTTACATAACAACTCCAATATACTATCCTAACGATATTCCTCATATCGGGCATGCATATACTACTCTGGCCGGAGATATATTATCCCGCTGGAATAAACTCTTAGGCAAAGATGTTTTCTTCTTGACAGGAACAGACGAGCACGGCAAGAAAATAGAACAGGCAGCTCAAAAAGCAAATAAAAAGCCAAAAACTTTTGTAGATTCTTTAATTCCAGAATTCAAAAATGCTTGGAAAGCTCTAAACATTAATTACAACAGGTTTATCAGAACCACAGACTCCGACCACGAGCAGGTTGTTCAAATCATATTATCGGAAGTGCATAAAAAAGGAGATATTTACGAAGGTTATTATGAAGGATATTACTGCACAGGATGTGAAGCTTATTATACTGAAACTGATGCTCCAGATTTAATCTGTCCGGCCCATAAAACGCCCTTGGAAAAACTAAAAGAAGAAACATAT
>CAZJEV010000067.1:0-3426 GCA_964545215.1 Candidatus Woesearchaeota archaeon | reverse complement strand
ATCATTCATATCTCAAAGAATCTACTGCTCTCAATTTTGAAGCCCGCCTTGCAGGAATTAATCCTGAAATAGCTCCTATTAGGAAAGCGAATAAAATGCATCCAAAAATGAGATAAGCAGGGAATGAAACTTGGAGAAGATTTGTACCTAAATTTTTCAGAGCCAGTGATTCTATTAATAATCCTGATGCAATTCCTATTATGACCCCTAAAATGCCTCCGAAAAAGCCTAAAAGACCAGATTCAATTACGAATATTGTTAAAATATCTGAGTTTTTCGCTCCAACTGCTTTCATAACTCCAATTTCCCGAGTTCTTTCCAGAATAGAGGTGTACATAGTATTTGAAATCCCTATTGCTCCGACCAAAAGGGAGATTGCGGCAACTCCAAGAAGGAAAGCAGTAATAATATTAAGAAAATTTCCGAAGGTTTCCAGAAGTTCCTCTGGCGTCAAGATTGAATAATCCTGATTTTCCCTATTAACATCACGGAAAGAGCGGAGCCTTTTATCGACTCTTTCTACTATGGCATCAAAATCCTGCCGGGATTCAACTTGAACTACTATCTGATCTACTCTATCTCCAGAATGGAATAGATTTCTAAAATCTTCCAAGGGCATGAGAATTATCTGGTCATCTCCGTGATTTCCTACTCTCTGCATTATTCCATTTACTTTGAATTCCTGATCATTAATCAGAATATTATCTCTAATTTCCAGAGATTTGGAAAACAAATTTCTGGTGAGATAATTATTTCCTAAAGTTACAACTCTGGAATCCTTGTTTTTTAAAAACCTGCCCTGCTCAATTTTGTAAATTCCTGTATCTAAGAAGACATCACTGCTTTCAACTGGAATTCCTAGGACTTGGAAAAATCTCACTTCATTTTTAAATTCAATTTTTGCATTGCCGACTACTGAAAAGGTAGTTCTTTTGACTCCCGGGACTTTTTCTATTGCCCGCACATCATTTTCAGTTAAGAGGGCTGGTCCAGAACCAGGACCCGCAACCTGCCCTCTTGGGAAAATAAAGAACTTGTCTGTGCCCAATTGCTGAAAGCTTTCTTCAACTGCTTTTTCAAGGCCAAGAGAAACTGAAATTAAAATAAAAATTGTTGCAATTGCAATAATTATTCCTAAAATTGTCAATCCCGACCTTAATTTTCTTTTCCTTAGATTCTTGAATGCAAGGGAAAAATATTCTGAAATCATTTTAGTTCTTCTCCGTATATATCTCTAAAAATCAATGAGATTTCTTGATAATTTGATTCTGTTAAGGGTCCGTCAATCCAGGCAAATCTAGTAATTCCTTCCCATTTACTATTGATTGCTGCACAATAGACAATTCTATCATACTGAGGAGAACCTATTTGTAGCCTAACATGGCGTTTGGCCCAATTTAATGAGAGATATTTTTCCAATGTCATTCCTTCATCTACCCTTCTTCTCATTTGAGTTCCATCAAGCATCTCAAATACTCTAAATCCTTCTAAATTGGAACTATATATTCTTTTAAGAAAATCTTTATTTTGCTTTATTGGTCTTTTGTCAAGTTTAATTTGTTTTTTCATCATTTCCTCAAAACCTCCTGGGGCTTCAATCTTGAGGCTTGAATTGCAGGAATAATCCCGCTTAATGTTCCTAGAAAAAGGGCAAAAAGAATTGACAAAATTAAAAGCAGCCAATTAATTGAAATTGATAAAAGATTAGTATTAAGAAAAGAATTCGCACCTTTAGAGGCAAAAAAAGCTAAAAGCAAACCTAAAATGGCCCCTAAAATCCCTCCAATCAAACCAAGAAAAGAAGATTCTATAAGAAATATTTTTAAAATATCAGAGTTTTTTGCTCCGACTGCTTTCATTATTCCGATTTCTTTCATTCTTTCCAAAACAGAAGTGAACATTGTGTTTGAAATGCCAATTGCTCCAATTAATAAGGAAATACCAGCAATACTTGAAATAACAATGTTAATTGCAATAAGGATATTGTTAATAGATGATAGAATCTGAGAAGGAGTTTCAACTGAAAAATCTTCCTGTCCTTCTTTTAAGCCCCGGTCTTTTCTAAACTTCCTGGCTATTTCTTGGGTAATTAAAGGAGAATTTTCCGGGCCGTCTATCTTCACAATTAATAAGTCGTATTCGTCTTCAATATCTAAAACATCCTGCATATCAGATTGAGGCATGAAAATGGCATGATTAAATTGGAAGTTGCCAGTTGGTTTTAAAATCCCAAAAACTTCAAATGATTCTCCTTGGATTTTCAAGTTCTTTCCTATCTTTAAATCAAAATCCTGGGCTATTTCAGAGCCAGCAAGGATTACTTTAGAATCTTCCTGGTCCGGAAGTTTGCCTTGCTCTGCCTGAAGATTAAAAGTAGTGTATAAAAATTCTAGGTCTTCCTTTTCTTGAGGAAGAGAGCCGGTAAAAATAAAGTCGGCATGGCTGTTAATTTCTACTTTAAGAACTCTGATTAAACGCGGAATGATTCTTTCAACTCCTGAAACAGAGCCCATTACTTTTATATCATGATCATTTAATTTTTTAATTGCTGTTGAGCCAGGAGGGCCGAATGCAGTTTCTGCATTTGTGACAACTAATCGGTCAGCAGAGATGCTTGAAAATTGCCCGGTGATTGCATCTTGCAATCCTTGGCCAAGAGAAATAAGAGCAACAACTGCTGAAATGCCAATAACAATTCCTAGAAGAGTCAAAGAAGAGCGCAAACCACGATGCTTTAAATTTTTAAAAGCCAGGGAAAAATAATGTTGCATAGGATTATCTCCTGTCTGAACTATTAGTAATAGAACCAGCCAGATAAAAGGCTAAACTAACTCCAATAAAAGCTAACGTAGTTGAATAGAGTATCCTTCTTGTTTCTAGATTATCTTCTCTGGCTAAATTTTCAATTTCTTCTTTCCTCATCTTGTACCTTCCAGATGTTTCATGCTTCTCTTTAATCTTCTTTTCCTGGCAATTGCTCTATAAATAATCCATGCAACTATTATTAAAACTAAAATGCCTATGTATATAGGAACGTTATTTCTTTTTATTATGCCTTTTTTAATTGCGTCTTCTTTTGTGTAAACATCCAGAGATTTCTGGAATGCCTGGGTTTTCAAATTATTCTCAAAATCCCTGTATTCAATATTTGCAATGAGGATAGGATTTTTTTCAGAGTAAATGACATCCAAGGATGCTGATTCAAAATCATTTGCATCAATATCTCCAATATAAATATTATCTTCGCTTTTTAATAAAATGCCTTTAGGAATTATTTTTAATGAGACAAATCTGGCATCTGCAAATCCCTTGTTTATTACTTTTATTGTGATTTTATCTTCCTGGCCTAAAACTGGTGTTTCCTGGCTCATGGAAATTTCAAGATTTACATCTCCTGAAATTCTGACTCCAAGAGTTCCTGTCCTT
>CAZJEV010000066.1:814-3475 GCA_964545215.1 Candidatus Woesearchaeota archaeon | reverse complement strand
TTAATGAAAAATTTATTTTGACTTTTGGAAAACTCTACAATGAAATGAAAAAACGAGTTAGAGATATAAGTCTTGCAGATATAGTTGTTATCAATACAGCCATCTTGCACGACGCCCAAATATTAACAGGGGATGAGCATTTTAAGAAAATAAATGGGGCAATCATGCTTTAGGTTTAGTTTTTATTCCCACTTTATTTAACATTCTTTTCATGCTGTTAAAGTAGCTTATTGTTTCATCTAGCTCTTGCATCCACATTCTTGCTTCATACTTTTCTGATGGTACAAGTCTTTTCTTACTAAAAAGTATTTGGCTACCTCCATTTGGCAGTTTTTTATAGCCAACTATTTTTCTTGCCATATATTTCTTTTTTTCTATACCGAATAATCCTCCATCTGGCAGAATAATATCTTTGTTTTTATAATCAAAGTAACAAGCACCATTATTCTTGATCCAATTTTCCATGATTTCTTTATCTTTTTTCTTTATTGTTTTTTTCATATTTTTCTTATCCTTAGTAATTATTTAAGAATTTACAGTCACTTTCAAATTTATACTAAACGAAGATTTAAATATTGATAATTTTTACTTTATACTATGGAAAGAAGTTATGTTTACGAATTAAAAGCAGGAGAAAGCGTTTTGCTTAAAGGCTGGGTTTATGAAATAAGAAGTTTGGCTAAAATGGCTTTTTTGATTTTAAGAGATTCATCTGGGATGGTTCAGTGCATTGCTAAAAATGAAAAAATTGTAAAGGAAATTGCCGGATTAACTCTAGAGAGTGTTGTTGAAATTCACGGAAAGGTAAAGAAGGCAGAAGTTAAGGCAGAGCTTGCAAGGAAAGATGTTGAAGTTGATGTGGAAAAGCTGGTTGTTTTGAGCAAGGCTGAAAATCTTCCAATTCATGTTAATGAGAAGGCGGTTGTTTCTGAGCTGCCTTCTAGATTGGATAATAGAAGTTTGGATGTAAGGAAACCCAGAATAAGAGCGATTTTTGAAATACAATCCACAATCGCAAATGCATTTAGAGAATTTTTTTATAACAAAGGATTTATAGAAATACAGCCTCCAGCAATAATTGCAACTTCTACTGAAGGAGGAACAGATATATTTGAAGTTAAGTATTTTGAAAACAAAGCTTATCTTGCTCAGTCTCCTCAGTTATACAAACAGCTTATGGCAATAAGTCTTGAGAAAGTTTTTTCTACAAGTGCGGTGTGGAGAGCAGAAAAACACGATACTACAAAACACATAAATGAAATAAGGCAGATGGACATTGAAGTTGCTTTTGCAGATGATATGGCCGTTATGAAATATCTAGAAGAAGTTGTAAAGCATATTACTAAAAAAGTCATTGAAAATAATAAAAAAGAGTTGGAAATTATTAATATTAAATTAAAAGTTCCCGAGGCTAAATATCTGAAATATCATGAGGCTGTTGCGCTAATGAATAAACATGGAATAAAAATGAAGGATGGAGATGATTTTGAGCCAGAAGCTGAAAGAAAACTATGCGGGTTGTTCCCAAATCATATTGTGTTTACATACGAATGGCCATCATCAATAAAACCGTTTTATATATGGCCTAAAGATGAAAAGAAAGGAATTAGTGGAGGGTTTGATGCTTTGTATGGCGGGATAGAAATAGGTTCAGGAGGGCAAAGAATTCATGTTCCTGAAATTTTAATAAAACAATTAAAGATTAAAGGATTAAAACCTGAGAGTTTTAAGTGGTATATTGATGCTTTTAGATACGGTGCTCCAATGCATGCTGGCTGGAGTATTGGCTTAGAAAGAATGACCCAAACTTTGCTTGGTTTGGATAATATAAGGGAAGCAACACTTTTTCCAAGGGATAGAAGAAGGCTTACTCCGTGAATAAATGTTTTATAGAATATTTATATACTCTTTTTATATACTTAGACTGACTAAAAAATGTGCGGAATAATTGGAATTTTTAATGCAAAAGGAAGCGATACCAAAATGCGTGACAGAGCTCTAAAAATGGCTGTGAAAATACGGCATCGCGGGCCGGATTGGAGCGGGATATATAGCGATGACAAAGCAGCTTTGGCTCATGAAAGACTCTCAATTGTTGATGTTGAGCATGGCGCTCAGCCTCTTTATGATAAGACTAATGGAAATGTTCTCTGTGTAAATGGCGAGATATATAATCACATTCTTCTTAGGGAGAAATTGAATAAAGAACACTTATGGCAGACAAAATCAGATTGTGAAATTCTCCTTTATCTTTATGATGAGTATGGTCCTGAATTTTTGAATATGCTAAATAGAATTTTTGCCTTTGTCCTTTATGACGAGAAAAAAGAAATTTTCTTTGTTGCAAGGGAGCATATAGGCTAGGATGAAAAAGAAAATCTTTATGCGGCAAGTGAGATGAAAGCCTTGAATGATTTTTGCATTAAGATAGAAGAATTTCCTCCCGAGCATTATTTTACCGGTGAAACTGAAAAGCCAGTAAGATGGTATAACCCGGATTGGATGAATAAAATTCCGGAAGATAAATTAGACATAGAAAAATTAAGAGAAGCATTAGAAAATGCAGTTAAGAGGCAATTAATGTCTGATGTTCCTTATGGGGTTTTAATTTCTGGTGGTTTGGATTCATCAATACTTTCAGCGATTGCTTCAAGATACAGA
>CAZJEV010000066.1:0-804 GCA_964545215.1 Candidatus Woesearchaeota archaeon | reverse complement strand
ATCCGGCGATAAAGAAGAAGCGTGGTGGCCAAGATTGCATTCTTTTTCCGTTGGGCTGAAAGATTCTCCAGATTTAAAGTATGCAAAAAAAGTTGCAGATTATTTGGGAACGGCCCATCACGAAATAATTTTTACAATCCAGGAAGGATTTGATGCGATTAGAGATGTGATTTATCATACAGAAACTTTTGATGTTACCTCAATTAGAGCGGCAACTCCTATGTACCTTATGGCAAGAAAAATAAAGTCTATGGGAATAAAAATGATTCTTTCTGGAGAGGGAGCTGACGAAGTTTTTGGAGGATACCTTTATTTTCATATGGCCCCAAATGCAAAAGAGTTTCATGAGGAAACTGTAAGGAAACTTTTAATGTTAAGTAAATATGATTGTCTTAGGGCGAACAAGGCAACTGCAGCATGGGGGATTGAAGCGAGAGTGCCTTTTTTGGATAAAGAATTCTTGGATGTTGCTATGAATATAAACCCCATAGAGAAAATGTGCCCTGGCGAAAAAATTGAAAAAGAGATTTTAAGAAGGGCTTTTGAGAAAGATTTGCCTAAGGAAATAATACGGAGACAGAAAGAGCAATTTTCTGATGGGGTGGGATATGGCTGGATTGATTATTTGAAGAAATATTCTGAAGAAAATGTAACTGAAGGAATGATGAAAAGTGCAAAAGAGCGATTTCCTTTACAAACTCCTATGTCTAAAGAGGAATATTTTTACAGAACTATTTTTGACAGTTTTTTTACAAATCCTACTGCTTCCCTAACTGTTCCAGTTGGGCCAACAATTGCCTGTTC
>CAZJEV010000065.1:0-3574 GCA_964545215.1 Candidatus Woesearchaeota archaeon | reverse complement strand
CAAAAGTCAGAAAAATGCATTCATCAAGAAGAGATGCATTTAAGCCTATAAATTGCAAGCCAATTGCTAAAGTCTGGCCGGATAAAGTTGAATTTATTTCTGCTTATAAAAAAAGAAATGATAATAAAGTTGAGCTTGATGTTAATTTTTCTGATAAAGTTGCTCTTGTGAAATTTTATCCTGGGCAGACTCCGGATATTTTAGATTTTTATGCTTTGAAATATAAAGGAATAGTAATTGAAGCTTCCGGATTGGGGCATTTGCCTGTAAGTGAAGCAGGGCATAACTGGATTTCTTCTCTGAAGAAACATGTTCATAATGGATTTGTAGTTTGCTGTGCTGGGCAGACAATTTTTGGGAGGCTTGACCCTTATGTTTACAGCAATGGCCGGGAATTGTTAGATGCCGGAGTAATTTTCCTGGAAGATATGCTTGCTGAAACTGCTCTGGTAAAATTGGGATATGTATTAGGCCATTTTGGATGGAAGAAAAATGTAAAAGAAAAGATGCTTGAAAACATGGCTGGGGAATTAAATGAAAGACTTGGAGTTGAGTTTTTATGATTTTAGCAATAGTAAGTATAAAGCATAGACGATAAGAGACTTATCCATTATCTCTATCGTCGAGCTAAAAATATTAATTATCCGTAGTTTTATATATTTTCAAGAATCTAATAAAACAGGCATAAAAATTACCGACGAGAAAATTATTGCCTTATTCCATAGGACGTATCTTTCAATATAGTCCACGATGAGCTTTATACTTACAAGACTGAGAAATAGGTTATGTTGTAACTAATAAGAAGTTACATATGGAAAGGTTTAAATAGCTTGTAAGTTGTAATTATTTATGACAAATTATAATGGAGGAGAATTGGGAGATTTTGTAAATGCAATTAGAGAAGCATCTGTATCCATTACAAGTAAAAATCCATCTTTTTATATAATCTCTTTAAATGGAGGTCTTCCATTGTTTGATATATTATCTATTGTGGATAGAAATGTTGATGTCAATAGAGCAGTTTATTTTCCAGGCTCAAGCAAAATAAACAATTCAAGAGAGGTTCTAACAAGATGTTTTGAAAACTTCTTTTTGGAAAAGAAAGATGAAAGCAATGAAGTTAGACCGCTTGTCAGCTTGGATGAGGTTGTGGCAGGAAGATCAGTTGAAAGACTGATTAATGCTTATAATTCTGCAAGCAGAAGGATAGCCAGGAATTATTTAGGAGGCTCACAAAAACAGGCTTCTTTGGTAGAAAAAGAGTCTGCTATATTAAGAGATAGATTTCCACTTCATATTTTTGGTATAAGAGAGGCCAGACCTGGTAAATATAACCTTGACGGGCATTATAAACAGTTGGTAATGGGCGGGAAAGTAAATGAGTTTCAAACTAAAAAAATAATAACGATGGACAACTTAGATTATCAAACTGTAAAATTTGCACATCCTCTAACTAAAGGTTTTACCGGGCAGGCTTACCAACCGAGAGTTGAAGAAGTCATTTTAACTAGAAAATATATTGATTTGCTTCATGATATTGCGCGATTAGTTGGAGTTGACCCAGAAAGTGTTAACCCTATAAGAGCAAGAGTTGCTTTGAATTGTGAGAAATATTCTAAAAAGCCCGAATATCATTAACTTTTAATAATATTGTTTCTATTGTTCTTTAATGGAAAATGAAGATAAAATTGACTACCAGAAAATAGGATTGAAATCCGGGCTGGAGATACATCAACAATTAGATGTGGGGAAGAAACTGTTTTGTAATTGCCCAACTTATCTCAGGAATGATCAACCAGATTATAAAATTATTAGAAAATTACATCCTATCTCCGGGGAAGGAGGAGAAGTAGATGTTGCTGTTGTCTATGAAGCCTCTTTAGACAAGACTTTTGAATATGAAGTGTATTATGATAATGATTGTCTTTTAGATATAGATGAGTGCCCTCCTTATCTTATAAATGAAAATGCTTTGGATGAGGCTTTGAAGATTGCTTTATTGCTTAATTGCGAGATATATCCTATCTCGCAGGTGATGAGGAAAACTGTGATTGACGGAAGCAATACATCAGGATTCCAAAGAACTGTTTTAATAGGGCATTCAGGATGGGTTGAAACTTCGTTTGGAAAAGTGCCAATTGATTCTCTGGCTCTTGAAGAAGATTCTGCCAGGATAATTAATAAAGATGATAAAGTTGCGGTTTATAGATTGGACAGATTGGGAATTCCATTGGTTGAAATTGCAACTGCTCCTATTATGAATAAACCTGAGCAAGTTAAAGAAGCTGCTTTGAAAATCGGAGAAATTTTAAGAGCTTGCAAAGTCAAAAGAGGGATTGGGACAATAAGGCAGGATATTAATATGAGCATTAAGGGACATGAGAGGGTTGAAATAAAAGGTTTTCAAGATCCTGCAATGATGATTGAAACTGTCAGGAAGGAGATTGAAAGACAGCAGAAGGAAGTTGATTTGGGAAAAGGGCAAAATGGAGAGGTAAGAAATGCTTTGGCTAATGGAGAGACGGAATTTTTAAGGCCTTTGCCCGGAAGCCAAAGAATGTATCCGGAAACGGACTTGCCTTTATTAAAAGTTGGCCGAGATAGGATAAATGCTTTGAAAAAGAGCTTGCCTAAGTTAAAGCATGAAATCCGCGATTTGTTAAAGAAGAAAGGGCTTTCTGATGAGATGGTAAATCTTATTTTAGACGGGAATTTGGATGAATTTGAAATTTTGCTTAGAGTATATTCTAAAAATGCAAATTTAGTTGCAAAAATTGTTGCTCTCTGGCGTCTGGAGTTTGCAAGCAAAATGAAAAAAAGTTTTTCAGAAATGAAAGAAATTTTAAATGAGGCTGTTTTGGAGAAAATTCTTGAAGCTTTAAGAGACGGGAAAATAAGTGAGGGAGATATTAAAGGAATTTTGTTAAAAATTATTTCTGGAGAAAATATTGAAGAGGTTTTGAAAGTTGAGAAAATAAGCGATGATAAATTAGAGGATGAAATAAATAAGATTATTAGAGAGAAGCCTGGACTGACTGCTGGAGCGTATATGGGCTTGATTATAGGAAAATTAGGGCCTGGAATTGACAAAAGGAAAGCAATGAAAATTATTCAGAGAGTGATAAAATGAAAAATAAATTTATTATTTTTATAATTGTTGTTATCGCGATTTTAATAGCCGTAATTCTCTTTTTAGGTTTTAACAATAATTCTAATAATGAAAATAAAGAAGAGAGTAAAGTAATTAACTGCGCCAAGGATTTATATGACAAAGAAAAAACAAAGATAATTGAATTTAATTCCCAGTGTTTAGGAACTTGTGAAGGATACGCAGTTGATATTGTTCATGTGCCAAGAAGTGAGGAAGATAATAAAATAGAGAATCAGTGCGCGGATTACAGAAATGGAAAGTTAAAAAGTTTTATTGAACTTGATGAAAATGGAAAGCTTGTGAGGATTGCGAAATAAAAAATGGCGAAAGTTTGGTTTATTTTATTGGTAGCAGGATTAATTATTGGATTTTTAATCCTTCCGTAAGAAATCCTTGGCTTTTAAGCCAATGAATGAATTACGG
>CAZJEV010000064.1:0-3839 GCA_964545215.1 Candidatus Woesearchaeota archaeon | reverse complement strand
AAAAATATGCTGTTGATGCTTCAATTATTAATGCGTGGCAGGACTGCACTGCTGCTGCAAGAATTTATGTGCAGGATGTTTTTTATGAAAAATTTGTTGAGCTTGTGAAAAAATACGCAAAGGAAATTATTTTAGGAGATCCTTCCAAGACTGGAACAAATTTGGGGCCGTTAGTCTCGGCAAAACAAAAGCAAAAAGTTGCCTCTTTTATAAAAAATCTATCCGCGAACGAAAAACTTGTCTGGCAGTCAGAAATTCCGAGAAAAGGATTTTTTTATCCTATCACCATTATAAAAAATTTTGAACAGAATAGCAATTTATGCCAAAAGGAGATTTTTGGGCCGGTGATTGCACTGGCGAAATTTTCAACAGAAGAAGAAGTTATAAGAAAAGCAAATGATGTTGAGCATGGATTGGCATCAAGCGTCTGGACAAAAGATATTAAAAGAGCATTTAGAATAGCAAAAGAATTAAGATTTGGGGAAGTTTGGATAAATGAGCATCTGCCTCTTGTATCAGAAATGCCCCATGGAGGTTTAAAATCCAGCGGGCATGGAAGAGATTTGTCTATTTACGCATTGGAAGAATATACTTATTTAAAGCACGTTTATGTTGGGCTTTCCTGAAAATGGGAAAAAAATTTTATGGATTTAACAGAATTGCGCTATTGATAAAATTAAAAATAGCAAAATCTTAATGGATAATAGTAAAATTGAAGTATAACCATAATTATAACTGAATAATGTTATAAATATTATTTTGATGCTAAAAAAGAAGGAGTAAATAAATGAAAAAAAGATTTGTTGTTTTAGGAGGGTATGGTATTATAGGAAGGGCGGTTGTAAATGATTTGTTTAAATTTTCAAAAAATGCAGAGATAATTATTGCCGGAAGGGATTTGAAAAAAGCATCTGAGCATGCAAAATCTTTTAAATCTATAAGAGTTAAAGCCCGCAAGGTTGATATAAATAATGAAAAGGAGCTTGTCAATTTGTTAAGAGGTAGTGAAGTTTGCGTTAATTGTGTGCAATATTATTTTAATCTTATTATTATGAAAACCTGCCTAAAGGCAAGAACAAATTATGTTGACTTGGGAGGATTGTTTCATTATACAAAAAAACAGCTTAAATTGCATAATGAGTTTAAAAAAATAGGCAGAACAGCTATCTTAGGAATGGGGGCCGCGCCCGGAATATCAAATATTTTGGCTTTTTACGGCTCCCAATTTTTAGAAAAAATAAATAAAATTGAAATTGTTTTTGCAGACAAAGATTATACTAATTATAAGCAGAAATTTATTTTGCCTTACAGCTTTAAGACAATAATTGATGAATATACATTAAAGCCCTCTGTTTTTAAAAATGGAAAAATAATATTTGTTAAGGCGTATTCCGGGGTTAAAGAGTATGATTTTCCTGATGAGTTTGGAAAGCAAAAAGGATTTTTAACCCTGCATTCGGAAGTTGCCACACTTCCAGATTCTTTAAAGCATAAAGGAATACAGAATTGTGAATTCAGAGTTAGTTTTTCTGATAATTTTTCATGGAAAATAGAAAAATTAATTGAATTGGGCTTTACTTCCAAAGATAAGGTTAATTTTGATAATAAAAACATTCAGGTAATTGATATAACTTCTGAGATTGTGGATAAATTAATTCCTAAAAATGTTAAAATTAAAGATAAAGAAATTATTAGAGTTTATTTAAAAGGGAAGAGAGAAATTATAATGGATGCCTTGACTCTTTCAGATGGCGGAACATCGGCAGGAGTTCTAGACACTGCGATTCCGTGCTCAATTGCGGCGCAAATGATAACTAATGGAAAAATAAATGAAGGGGGTGTTTTTCCTCCGGAAAAAATTATAAAGCCCGATATCTTTTTCAAAGAATTAAAAAGGAGAGGGATTGCTGTTTTCAGAAACGGCGAAAAAGCAAAATGAAATACGACTTTATTGTTTTCGGAGGCACGGGACAGCAGGGAAGAATATGCTCGAGGGATTTGCTTGAATCAGGGCATTCTGTCCTGATATCGGGAAGAAATCCTGAAGGAATTAAAGAGCTGTTGAGAAAATATGGAAAAAGCGCAGGATTCATGAAAGTTGACTTACGCGATAAAAATGAAATTGCTAATGCTATAAGAAAATCAGGAGCGAAAATAGTCGTGAATTGCGCTGAATTGGTCTTTAATATTGCTATAATGAAAGCCTGCCTGAAATCTGGAAGAAGTTGCACGGATTTAGGAGGATTACAGAAAATTACTAAAGAACAGTTTAAACTAGATAATGAGTTTAAGAAAGCGGGAATAATTAATATAACTGGATGCGGCTCAACACCTGGAATTGCAAATGTAATGGTAAGACATGCTGTAAGGCATTTTGATTCCGCTGACACTATATTTCTTGGATTTGCCTGGGATTCAAACATAAAAAAATTTATTGTGCCTTATTCAATGCATAGTATATTTGATGAGTTCACAGAAAGTCCTGTAACTTATCATAATGGAAAATTTCACAAGGAAAACAGAATGTTTTGCAGAGGAACCAGCAAATTTAAGGCAGTTGGAAAGCAGACCGTTTATTGTATTGTGCATTCAGAGGTTTATACTTTTGCAAGGTATTTCAAGAATAAAGGATTAAAAAATGTGCATTATATGGCCGGATTTCCAGAGCATTCTTATAAAGTTATTCAAATGCTGATTGAGCTGGGTTTTGCGTCTAAAGAAGAAATTGAAATTTCTGGCGTTAAAATAAGGCTGATTGATTTTACAGACAAAGTATTAAGCAAAATAAAAATTCCTGACGGATATAAAGAAATTGAGGATTTATGGGTAAGAGTTGAGGGAGTTAGAGATGGAAAAAAGAAAAAAATGGAAATGGACTGCATTGTTAAAACTCTTGATGATTGGAAAGAAGCTGGAAGTAATGTTGATACCGGAAGGACAATAAGCATAATGAGCCAGATGCTTTTAAAAAGAATGATAAAGGAAAAAGGAGTTTTCTCTCCAGAGGCTGTAATTCCGGAAAAAGAATTTTTTAAAGAGCTTGCAAAGAGAAAGATGTTTGTTTATGAAAATGGCAAAAGGATAAATTGATATATGAATAATATTTTTTATTATAGTCTAAGAATAACTTATAGAAACTAATTTTCTATTGCCTTTATCACAAATTGAATAGAATCTGCAAACGAACATTTATATAACTTAATTTTCAGATAATGATATAAAAATTTAAGATAAAAGAAACAAAATGCAGAAAAAAGAATCTGGGAAGAAAAATGTGGCGGAAAATAATTATGACTTTTTAATTTTGGGAGCGGGGGTGACTGGATTAGCGGCTGCGATGTATTCTGCTAGGCTTGGACTGAAAACTTTATGCCTTGGAGCAACTCACGGGGCGGAACTGCCAATTGGAGGGGTAATAACAACAACAAATATTGTTGAAAATTATCCCGGATTTATAAGACTGACAGGGGAGGAATTAAGCGAGGCGATAAGAAAACATGCCTTATCATATGAATTAGTGACAATAAAAGAAGAAAAAGCCCTGGGTGTCAAAAAAGGAGGAAAAGGATTTTTTGTTAAAACCGACAAGAATGAGTATCATGCAAAAACAATATTATTTGCAACAGGAACGAAATGGAGAAAGCTTGAAGTTCCCGGAGCAAAGGAATTTGAGATGCGAGGTATAAATTTCTGCGCTTTATGCGATGCTCCGCTTTTCAGAAATAAAATAGTTGGATTAGTCGGGGGAAGTGATTCGGCTGCAAAAGATGCCCTTGTATTAGCAGAGCATGCGAAAAAAGTTTATATAATTTACAGAGGCCAGGAAATACACCCGGAGC
>CAZJEV010000063.1:0-3840 GCA_964545215.1 Candidatus Woesearchaeota archaeon | reverse complement strand
ATGCTGTGGTTTTTTAAATTATAGGCCCCGGACACCAGAGGAATTAATAATAATCCTGTAAAAAAGGCAAAAAGCGCAATTAACGGCATTATTTTTCCTCTTTCTTTCATTCTCTTCCTAGCAATATTAAATTTAAAAACATGCCTATATTATATTGTTTAATGATAAAATCAACTCTTCTAATATCTATAATAATTTTTTTATTTATATTTAATTCCTCTTTTTCATCAGCAGACTTGTCATTTTCTCCAAAATATGCAGCAAAGCTCGACGTTGCCCATTATAAAATGAATGAAAACTATAAATATCAATGCAAAGCAGATAATATTTTTTCAAGGCTTTTCAGTTCTTTCATTAGTTTAATTACAGGAAAAGCTTCTGATGAAGATAAGCAGAAAAATCAGAAGAATAATGAATGTTATCAAATTATCTTATCATCATTTTCAACTTCTTGGGACGAAAAAAAGGGGGGAATTACTAAAACGTCAGAAACAACAACAGCGAGATATGGCGGAGAAACTTGCGTTTCTACAATAATCTGGTCTCCCGAAGATTGGCCGCCAACAAAAAATCCTCTTCTCTTTGATGATACTTGCAATCTAGCCTATTCTGAACATGAATATGAAAAGGCACTTTTAATTATAGGCCCTTATATAAATCAAAAAATAGTGGAAAATGTCTATCTTAATTTCAATGAAAAAGGAAGCTGGAGCTATTCAAAAAATCTCGGAGGCTACACAAGAAAAGTAACCCATAATGCAGATACAAAATTAAAATTAAGGGTAACTGGCAATGAAAATAAATTTTATACAGTAAATCTTAAAGTGTCGGTTTATGAAGTTAAGCCAGATTCAGAAGGAAAACTTAGTACGAGACGATTAGAAATAGGAGATTACACAATTGCCGGAAAAAGAGTCAATTCAGACGGCGAAGTTAGTTTTGCATTGAAAGGAAATTCTGAATTGGACGTCACCCCAAAAGCAAATGTAAGGTATTATAAATGGAATATGGATATATTATCATTAGAGGAAAAATGAAAAAAACACTGGAAAATCTTTTGAACAAAGGAATCGACAGAGCGAAAAGCGTTAAAAACGCCTTTGTAAAAGCCGGAACCCTCGTAGGTCTAATAGGAAGTTTGATTTATTTGCCTCAAAAAGCGAATGCAGAAGTTCTTTTTACTATGGAAGCAACCAGCACAAGGGATTTTCCTTCTAGAGTTTGGAATACAAATGGCACTACATTAAAACTATTTGTAAATGTAGACAATACAGAAGAAGATAAGCCAACATCTGAAGTACAATGGAAGGTTGAATACCCTAGTGATTTTACTTTATTTACAATTAAACAACCAGACCCTTACATTCAAAATTGCGTAAACGGCGATAACTGCCAGATAGAAGAAGACTTCTTTTATAATCAGCCTATGCCTTCCAAGGGCTCCCCAACTAATTCAGTCTCCTTAGAAAATAGCATTCGCTCTACACGAACATTATATGATTTTAATGGAAATTCTTATAGATTTGGTCCTGAAAAAAAGCAAGGAAGATTAGCAATTTTCTACTTTTTTAATCCTAAAGGAATCTCTTTGGACAAGCCAATCGGAACTAATAGCTTAAAAGTAGCTTATAGAAAAATTAGAATTACAAATACAAAAGCTTACGCTACTGATGGCTCTGAACAAAAATCCCAAGGCTCTGAAATGACTGTAATGTTTATTCCAAATTATGACTTGCTAAATGATAATGTATTCATCTTGCAAGATAGAAATTTTAGTTTGCCTCATCTACATGTTACCGATTTCAGCAAAAGAACATGCCTAGAAGCTTCCAGAGATGGTAAAACTTTCTCACCCATAGCCACAAATAATAATCCTTATATGTCTTTTAATTATATAGACAAAGATGCAACTAATTATCAATCAACAATTTACAGAGCACGCTCAATAGAAGAAAATTCTTCTAATCAAAGAAAAAATCCTTAATTATCTTTTCTTTTTTCTGTTTGCAACAATCAACCAATAAACTACTCCTATTACTATCAGTGCAACTATTAATTGTAAAGTTCCAAAGAAAGGCAATGCAGCGACATTTACTGCTCCACATGGAATGCTTCTAGGAAGAGGATTGCAAGTGCATGTTCCTTTCTGCAATTCATCTACTGTAACTTCTACTTGCATTCTTCCATCTACACATTCAGCATTGTTAGGAATTATATAACTATAATCGCATTTTCCAATTTGTTGTCCAGAACTAGAATAACCTTCATCTCTTTGTTTGCAATTTTTCTCTTCAGGCCTTACATTATCAATCCATATACATTCGGTTTGAGTACACACGGTGCCACTATCCCCTATGCTCTCTGTAGGATATGCAACATTACATTGATCTTTATTGGTTATTAACCCGCATAATGTAGTGCGAGTTTCTATGCTTTTTGTTGAACAATCTTCTTGGGAAGGATCACATTTAATTATTTCAAGTTCATTACTCCTTTTTTGATTTGCATCTTGCCGGCTAATTAAATCAAACGAAACTTTATCCCCGGCTACAGTTCCCCCAACTCCATTAATGTCTCCTAAAGTAACTTCAGGGCTTCTTACATTTCCGCTTGTATCAGGGGATAATGTATAAACATTAGTGGCTTCAGCTCGTTGATTATTATTTTTATATACATCAACAGAAAATCTATCACTTGTAGCATAGCCAGTTGTTTTCCCAAACAAATTAACTTTGGATTGTTTAGAAGCTTTCAACAAAGCTTGAGTTCCTCCAGGAGCAGTCCATTTTACTTCGGTAATACTTTTAGCTCCAGTAGTTATGCTTGTGCAGCTACTCGTGCTCAATGTGCATGAAGAGCATGTTGGAGTTCCTGTTGTTCCAGCAGGGCATGTTGCTCCTCCTAAATCATTTCCATCACACTGCTCTGTTCCATCTTTAATGCCATTATTATTACAGCTAACAGGGGCGCCAGCGCTTTTACAGCATATCTTTTTTGTATATGGAAGAACAGGAGAATCATAAGCATTAATATGAGAATTAGATTCAGTTAATAAGGCGACAACTAATCTTTCATCTTGATTGCAATTATCTGTTGATACGGTTGTACTTCTGCACACTAAATCTCCGTAACAAACATATTGATATCCGAGAGTTGTTAAGCTTGGGATTTCTCCATGTGCATTTGTAGATGCTGATAATCTTAGAACTTTATTGGCATTTCCAGTAGAGCAGGCATGAGGATTTGCTTCCGTATATCTTTTTCCAAATATCGCATCATAGCAAATTTCAACCGGATAATTATTTACTCCATTATATACTTCTCCATGCGCATTTGTAGTAGAAGAAAGTCTTAAAATTCTTTGGTCTTCTGTACAGGCCGTTACTGCAGAAGAAAAGTTTGTAAATAATATCAGCATAATGACCGATATAAATAATATTAAATATAACCTCTTCATATTCTTTTTGGGTAAAGGAACTTTATAAATATTATTAGTCACCTCAAAAAATTTCACAGAAAAGATTAAAAACTAAAATCTCTATAGGAAAGCATGAAAAGAGGCATGAAAAGAGAGAAGCGTATCATAAATTTTGCCGTTTTTATCATTGTAGGTATTTTATTGCTAATAGGAGTTTTTGCCATCATCAATACAAAAAAATTTCATGATGCAGATCGTGTAAGAATTAAGATTCAAAATAATGAGAATTCATTGCAAAATGCAATTGATTTAGGAAAATTAAAAGGTTTGTCAGTTTTTACAAGAACATCTGCACTTTCCTATTCTACTTCTAATCCGGGATTAAGCGCGGATAAAATCTCTGTAATTACAGAAGGTAATAG
>CAZJEV010000062.1:0-3901 GCA_964545215.1 Candidatus Woesearchaeota archaeon | reverse complement strand
GTTGTGAAGAATAAGTTTTTAGCATTGAGATTAAGTTATGTTTATAGTATTATTATGGTAATTGATGGAGTTTATCATATTATCTCTCAAGAACCTGGTATTTATAGCGGGATAGGATTAGTAATTTTTGGAATCTTACTTTTTATAAATCTATTGAATTATAAGATAAAATAATGGAGCATAATCATAGCCATGAACATCATGAAAGTATTGAAGAGCTGGAAATCTTAGACTGGCTTAAAAGATTAATAGGCGCATGGGTTTTTGCAATTCCCGTAGCAATTTTAATGCTTGCTTCAAGGATATTCAAGATAGAAATTTTTTCAGAAAATATAATGATAATAATCACATTAATTTTGGCATTTCCAGTTGTATTTATATTTGGCTGGAGCACAATTAAAGGCGGTTTAAGAGGATTTTATAATTTTTATTTTAACATGGACTCTTTAATCGCTTTAGGAACTATAATTGCATATTTGACAGGAATATTTAGCTTGTTTAATTTTGTAGATGATTATTCCGGCATTTCTGCAATGATAATGGCAATTTTTATAACGGGAAAATATATTGAGAGCAAGGCAAGAGGAAAAGCAACCCAAGAAATTAGAAAATTGTTAGAATTGGGAGCTAAAAATGCTCTTGTTTTAAGAAACAAAAAAGAGCATTTAATTCCTATTTCTGATGTAAAAATAGGTGATTTAATGATTATTAAGCCGGGTGAAAAAATTCCAACTGACGGAATTGTCATTAAAGGAGAAAGCGCGGTTGATGAAAGCATGGTTTCAGGGGAAAGCATGCCTGTTGAAAAGAAACCTGGAAACAGCGTAATTGGAGCAACTATTAATCAGGAAGGAATTTTATATGTTAAAGCGGTAAAAATAGGCAAAGACACTTTCTTATCCCATGTAATAAAATTAGTTGAAGAAGCCCAATCCAGCAAGGTGCCTATCCAGAGACTTGCTGATAAAATTACTAATATATTTGTCCCGGCAATATTGATATTAGCTGTTTTGACATTTATAGGATGGTTTTTATTTGCAGGAGATTTAAGCAGAGCACTGGGGGTGGCAATTGCTGTTCTTGTTATTGCGTGCCCATGCTCTCTTGGACTTGCAGTGCCAATAGCTTTAACAGTTGGCTCTGGAATCGGAGCTAAGAGAGGAATTTTAATCAGAAAAGGAGAGGCAATCCAAACTATAAAAGAGATAAAAGCAATTATATTTGACAAAACAGGAACAATTACCAAAGGAAAACCAGAAGTTACTGACATTTATTCTTTTGTAAAAAAAGACTATTTGCTTGAATTGGCGGCAAGCCTGGAAAAGTTAAGCACGCATCCAATAGCTCAGGCAATTGTGGCTCATGCAGCTCTGAAAAAATACAGAAAAGTCACAAAATTCAAAATTATAGGCGGAAGAGGATTAGAAGGAAAAATTGGCACAAAAAATATTGTCATTGGAAATAAAGATTTAATGAAACAGAAAAATATTTCATTTGGCAAATTTGAGGATAAAATCCTGGAATATGAATCTAAGGGAAAGACTACGATGCTTATTTCTGAAAATGGAAAAGTAATTGGAATTATTGCTGTTGCAGACGCAGTGAAGGAAGATTCACAGCAAGCAATAAGAATTTTGCATAAAATGGGATATTGGACAATAATGATAACAGGGGATAATGAGAGAACTGCCAAGGCTATTGCGCAAGATGTTGGCATTTCTCAAGTTATTGCAAATGTTCTGCCAGAAGAAAAAGCTCTTAAAGTGCAGGAATTGCAGAAAAAAGCCATGGTTGCATTTGTAGGAGACGGCATTAATGACGCTCCGGCATTAAAGCAGAGCAATGTTGGAATTGCAATGGGCTCTGGAAGCGACATTGCAATTGAGTCAGGGGATATTGTTCTTGCAAGAGGAAGCTTAATTGGAGTAGTTCAGGCTCTGGCATTGTCAAAGGCAACTTTCAGAAAAATAAAGCAAAATTTATTCTGGGCCTTTGCTTATAATGTTGTTGCAATTCCTCTTGCAGTTGCCGGAATTTTGCACCCTATAATTGCAGAATTGGCAATGGCATTATCGTCTATAACTGTTGTAACGAATGCAAATTTATTAAGAAGAAAAAAGATTTAATACAATATCAGGTTATTTTAGGGTTACACTGAATTTTATCTGTTTTTATTTACTTGTTTATCTGGAAAATATTTATAAAGCTCATTTTCCTTTAACGAAAATGAAAGCTGGAGCAATTATAGGAATTATTATAGCAATCATAGCTGTTATTGCTGTTATTTATTTTATAAATCAGCCTTCTGAAACAAGTTCAAGTGCCGGGGAGCGGGCAAAATTAAATATAGTTGTTCCTGCAAGTGCAAAAACTCATACAATTGAAATAACTTCGTCTGGATTTTCTCCGTCTTCATTAGAAATAAATTCAGGAGACAAGGTAACATGGGTAAATAATGGAAATGCAGAAAGCTGGCCTGCATCAGCAATACATCCAACCCATACAGTTTATCCTGGCTCTGATATAAAAAAATGCGGAACATCAGAAGAAGGTAAAATATTTGACGCGTGCAAAGGCTTTGCAAATGGAGAAAGCTGGAGCTTTACTTTTAATGAAAAAGGAACATGGAATTATCACGACCATCTTCAAGCAGGAAAAGTCGGGAAGATTATTGTAAATTAATGAAATTTAGAAAATCTCAACAAAGGAAAAAAGTAAAAGATGGTGAAGAAAAAGGAGTCAAATAATAAAGAGGCACTTGTATCATTTTTCTTAAGAGCGGGCTTATCAGTTGTTTTTCTTTATGCTTCAATATCTGCGTTATTATCTCCTGAAGCATGGAGTGGATTTATCCCAGAATTCATAAAGGCAATAATGCCTGCAAGAACATTCCTTTATCTTCATTCATTGGGTGAGATAATTCTTGCTTTATGGCTTTTATCAGACAAGCAGACATTTTATGCTGCCCTGATTTCAGCACTTTCAATGCTGTTTATTGTAACATTTAACATTGGAGCATTGGACATAATTTTCAGAGATATTGCAATCTTTTTCTCAGCTATAGCTTTGGCAATTTTAAGTTACAGAGAAAGATAATATGGCATCTAATCTTATTACTTCGTTAATTGTGCTTGCTTTATTAGGGATAGTAGATTCAGGATATTTAATATGGAAAAGGTTTAAAAATCAGTCTTTAGTATGCCCGATTGGCGGGCATGACTGCAATGCAGTTGTAGAGAGCAAATGGAGTTCAATTTTCGGGATAAAAAATGATGTTTTAGGGTTTTTTTATTATATAGTTTTAATAATATCAGCTGTTTGGTTTTTTTCTAATCCTTTCCCCCTTTTGACTTACTTTTTATTAATGGCGTCTTTTATTGCTTTAGCAGTTTCAGTTTATCTTTTTTATGTGCAAAAATATATTTTAAAACAATACTGCTTTTACTGCCTGATTTCTGCTCTAATAAATCTGCTTATTTTTCTGAATATTATCTTATTTTTATAATATATTTTGTATGATAATAATATTTATAAATTAATTTTTAATGGAAATTTTATGGGAAAAATATTTAGTATTGATTATTATCCTGCCGGACAAAATAGATTTGAAAGATTGCTGGGAGAAGGTAAATTAAAAGAAGCTGCTAAAATCCTTGACAATATGTTTCATGCTCATACAACCAGAGAAAAAATAATGAGAAATGGGATTTTAATGGAAGGCTATAAAGCATTAGTAAGGGAGTATCAAGGCTCAGAATTAGAAGAATATAAAAAATTAGGAAGCGTTAATGAGATTAAACATAAATTAACCCAATTAGAAAATATTGACGAAGGACTAATTTAAAAATCATTCATATCTCAAAGAATCTACTGCTCTCAATTTTGAAGCCCGCCTTGCAGG
>CAZJEV010000061.1:0-4387 GCA_964545215.1 Candidatus Woesearchaeota archaeon | reverse complement strand
GTCTGTTGCTATATTCGGAGAACATAAAAGTAACGTTCAATTATTTATGTTCTACTTTATATTTTATTTTGTGCCAGGGATGTTTAAATCAACAATATATTTTCCATCTTCAAGCTGATATACTCTTGGCTTGTTCATTGAAAAAAGCTTAGGCAAATCTAAAAGGTATTTTCCAGGTTTTAATACTTTAATGCTTTCAAAATCCAGGAAGATTGGCATTTCCTCATTTTTAAGCCCGGCAATCTCTCTTACATCTTCTTCTATTTGGCGCTTTTCTTCTGAAGAAAGCCGTACATCTGACTCTTTATCTTCAAGAATTGCTCTTAATTTCTCTTCTTTAATATAAAAAAAGAACTTGCTATGGCATTTTGAGCATCCGCTTAAAATTTCATTTGAGCCATCCTTATAAGTTTCAGAGCAATGAACGCATTTATATGGCATATTTCTCAAATGCCGGGAGCATTAATAAAGTTTTATATATTCATATTACAATAATAATTATAAATTCCATTATATAGCTTTAGTTCATGCAAACAGAAAAAGGAGACATGATCTATTATGGCTTTGTTAGATTATTAGATGTAAATAAAACGGCAAGTTTGAGTAACATAAATCCTATATACCAGGCATCTTCGCAATACGAAGCAGCGGCCATGTAATGAGAAATTTAGGTCATGTGCTAATAGAAGGGGAAGAATATGAATTTAGGAAAGTTCCAAATCCGCAATATGCTGATTTATATATAAAACCCGGCATAGAAAAATTCCTTAATCTCGTTCCATACGGAGAACAATAATTACTCAAGCATCAGCTCAATTTTTCTCGGGTCTCTCTTTATTTCCTTTACAATTGAGCTAGGCCCTACAACAGTTAAAGCATTGCTGTCTCCCACAAGTTTTTTTGCAAATCCATACTTGAATTTTATAAATATATTTGCATCTTTCATATTTGGCTCAACAACAGCCAGCTCAATTCCCTTGAAATTCTTTACATGGTCAACTAAAGCCATTGTGTCCTCTATTAATCTGGCTTCTTCTTCTGCTCTTAATCTTCCCTGTATGATAACAATTTTATTTCCAAGAACAAGATTTAATATCTTTTTGACCCTCTCAGATATAGACAACTGCTGTAATTCAGAAAAAGGAATCACCTGCAGGCTTAGACCTCTTATTTTTTTGCGTTTCATTTATCTTATTTACCTCTTTTCGCTTTTAAACTTTTTTGGAAAGTTTAAAGAGCGATTCATAAAATTCCTCCATGTTAATTCCATCCTTTGCTGAAATTCCTATTACATCATAATCTGGAAATGCAGATTCAATTTTGCTTGCGTCAGCTTTTTTCAAATCAATTTTATTTGCAGCTATCAATACTGGTTTTTTCCTTGCTACTAAATTACCTATAATTGTTATATTTACTTGTGAATACGGATTCTCGCTTGAATCTAAAACCACTACAACTGCGTCCATATCATCAAGCCATTGTATTGATTCTATAATGCCTTGAGTTGCCTCTTTTGCCCTCTTTTTCGCCACATTTTTTTTCAATCCATAATGCAGAAAATCTTCATAATCTATTTTTGTTGCAATACCCGGAGTATCAACAATTTTAAAAATTAGGGTTTTTCCTTTGTGCTTTATCTCAACTTTTTCCTTAAACTGAACATGCCTTGTCTCATGCGGGACTTTGCTGACAAGACCAATTTCTTCTCCTGTCCAGTCTTTGCATATTCTGTTTGCAAGGCTTGTTTTTCCGGAATTAGGAGGCCCGTAAAATCCTATTTTTATGCTTTCTTTTCTCTTGAATAAGCTTCTTAAAATTCTCTTTGAAAAATTTTTGATAATTCTGAACATCTTTAGTTAGAAAGGAGGCCTTTTAATAAACTTTATGTCTTTTGATTTTGCTGCCTTCTCGCAATCTCCTCCCTTATCTTCTTTCTTTCCCAATATCTGAATACCGGGATTTCCCACATTCCGGTTCTTTTTCCATCAAGCTTCTTAAAAGCATATGTTATTTGCTCTCCCCCCCACTTAAATCCCGAAAGCTTATTTCTTATTTCACCATCGGTAAGCTGCGAAATTCTCGCGTTATACATGAAATTAATAATATTGTACAATTCATCCTTATTTTTGAACAAAAATGATTCATAATGTCTTTTATACCATTCCTGCAAGGCAATATAAATTATTAAGAATCCGATAAATAAAGCAATATAAAACCATATTGCAGTTTGGAATCTTTTAGGTGGCTCAATAAATGGCACATTTTCCAGGCTTTTAAATTCATCAAGCTTAGGAGAGATATAGCTTCCAAGCTCGCTGACCTCTATTTTCCCAGATATAATAATTTCTATTGTTTCATCTTCTGTTATAGGAATTGCAGTTGCACTGCTTTCTCCGATTATTTCAACTTCATTATAATCCTTGACAAAACTTATTTCTTCTTTAGGATAATTTATGATTAAATACCCAGGTTTTGCTTTTTCTGATTTCTTGGCAATATCTATTTTAATATAAGTGAACAAATCTTCTTTTCCAGAGTCATAATAAGAGCTAATGACCTCATAGTTTATATCTGACTTGTAATTTTTCTCATTCCATCCTATTATTTGTAATTTTAAATTCTCCCTTGACTTTTCACTTAAGCTTTCATTTGATAATTCCTCTATATAGACGGTATCTATATTATCAAATCCAATTGCAAGAGGAGCTTTTCCTGATTCTGAAGAAGATATTGCATAAGGGACTCTTAATTCCCCGAGCTTTTCCACAATTTCAATATATTCGCTGTCATTCCTAGCATTTAAATATTCTTTTTTAATCTCATTAAGAGAGGAATTAATTACGCTGATATTCTCTCTCTTTTTTATTTCCTGGGCTATCCAGGTCTGATAAACTTGTATCTGTTTGCTTATATTTTGGATTCTTGTTTCATATTTTTTTATTAAAATGCCTGCTGACACATTTGCATTTCCAACATTAATTTCTATTTTTCTGGTGCTTTTTACTCCCTTATTATTAAGAAGCTCAGCTTCAAGAGTATAATTTCCCTCTTTAGCGTATTTGTGGGCAATGGATTTTCCACTGCTCTGGCCATGAGTCCCGTCTCCAAATTTCCACGAAGATGAAGTTATATTTACAGAAGTTACCGCCTGAAATATGCTGTCAATGCCCACAAGAACTTCTTTTGGAATTATGTCAAAATAAAAACCAGGGGTTACATTAATGCTTGCAGTTAAAAGCCCGCCCCCATTCAAATATAATGTAAGCCTTTTTTCATTTGTCTGTATAGGCAGAGAAAATCCTGCCTTTTCTATATCAATTAATAAATTTCCAGAGCTTAATTCTGCATTTTTTATTTCCAGGGAATAGGCTTGGGTATTTGTCAATATAGCCCCATCTGACAAATACTCAATTCCAACATTTGCAAAATTTACATTCTGATTGGCGAATGAAGAAAGTTTTATCGGAATTACGCATCCAGATGAGCAGTTTCTTCCGTAAATATCATTAACATATTCATCAAGGTAAGCTGAAAAGCCAGAGCCATAAACTTTTGAAAATGTAGTTTCATTTATCTCTATATTTAAATAGTTAAATTGCAGATTTTCTGCAAAAATGTCATAATCTCTGTTAAATATGCTGCTTCCCGCATCGCTCGTTCCGCATACTTCTCCAGACTGCTCAGATTTTATCATATAATTGCTGCTGCTTCCAGAGTCAGTTTCTATGCATGCAAAATGGCTTTGGCTTCTGGGATTGGAATAATTAATTATGCACTTTAAATTTTCAGTTTCCTGCTTATGGCTCGGAAGATTGCATTCTCCAACAGAATCCCAACCGCTATTAAACAATTTCATTTTCAAATTGCTGCTTCCAGAGCTGCTATTTTTTACTCTTGCTCCTACATAATAAGCCGGCCCTGGCGAAAGAGTTAAATTTTCACAATAAGATATAGAAGTTATTTTTGCCATGTCATATGCTGATTCTTGTAAACCAGAATTAAAGCACCCAGAATTAAACCCGCACACATTAATCTTATAATTATTATTTTGAAGCAATTCTTTTTTGTCTCCGATGTCAATTATCATCTGTGATTGGCATGATGCCTGAGCATTGCTTTTTATTTCTATTTTAGCCTTCTGGACTTCAACATTATTTCCCGACACTCTAAATCCTATTACTTTCTCATTTCCATTATCAAGAGCCAAAGATGTTATGGCCTCTTTTGCAGAATAAGAGCTTCCGCATCCTCTTATATTACAGTTAAAATCCTTGTCCTCTTGAAAAGAGTTATTTCTCAATAAATCTATAAGTTTAATGCTTCCATTAAAATTACTTGTTAAAAGCCCGGAAGCAGGCTCATTTGTAAAGCTGATATTAAGGCTTCC
>CAZJEV010000060.1:0-4521 GCA_964545215.1 Candidatus Woesearchaeota archaeon | reverse complement strand
TGCAATGCCCTTTATCTCCGCAGGATGTTTCATTGCTCTGGCAATTGCCTACTTGCTCTAGAGCCATATAAACAATCTAAACTCAGCTTAATAGCGTCTATGTGCCCAATTATTTGAAGAGAAGCCATATCAAGAAAATTATCAAGAGAGCTTTCGGTATTAGAATCAATTGAGTTCACAATTAATTTTTCAAGGGTTTTATTTCTCACAGCCCTCTCAAGAGATGCACTTTGCTTTTTATTTCTATTCAGAAAAGTATTATACAATTTTTCAGTTATTTCACTAGAAAGATAATCTCTTATAAATTCATCTCTTTTCTCATGGTTATAAAATAGACCTAAAGCATCTATGGCTTCTTTTTCATAAAAACTGTTTCTTCCGCTTCCTAATGTAATCAAATTTGTCATCATCATTTTTGCTTTATCAACTTCTTCCCGCGCCCCATAGAATCGAGCTCCATCTCCAAGAATTAATGAAGATATCCATGCAGTTATTGTTTCATCAAGATCATTATTTGGCCGAAATAAAATAACTTTTGGAGATAAGAAATCTATAAGTAAACCGCTAGCCCTAGTAGTCACATTATCTTTCCTTAGAAGTCTTAGCTTTTTTCTATTTTTTTCTGCTTTCATGCTCATTTTTGCTATTTCTTTATACAGCTTTCCAACATGCGGGCTTAAAATTACCGGCCTTGTGGAACGGTGGATATTTTCATGCAATAGAATTTGATCCAAATAAAAAGAAGGGATATCTTTAAAAAAATGGTTTATAAGCCTAAAATTTAAGGTAGATTGTTTAGCTAGGCTATCTTCAAAAGTTTGTCTAAAAAAGCTAATCCTATTATCTTCAAGGCAATAGTGAGCTATAGCTCCCCCTCCCTCTGTTCGCCCTTCTATTATATCAACATCTTCCGGATTAATTGTTCTCACATGTATGGAGTTTATTTTATTATAGTTTTCAATAAGTGTATTAATAGTAGGAAGCCTTTCTGCTATGCGTTGTTTAGTAAGTGTATATTTATTTTTCATTTTGATATTTTATTTTTTATACTTACTTTTCTACTAAAAATAAGCCGCCTGTTGAAACCAGAGCATCAAGATATTCTTGTCTTACCGGAATTACTGCATTGACTGATGGGTAAACTATAAATGCAGGCCTTTGCATCCAACTATAAATAGCTCTCGTCTTTTTTTCCTCTTCTTCTCCTGCAATCCTATATGTTTCCCAAGTCAAAGTCGGAAACAGCACAAGATCATTTCTCTTTGATAATCCTCTATAAATACCCATATATTGTTTTCCAGGCCCTGAATGAATTTCAATAGGTTTTTGAAGATGCTCTGAATATGGCTCCTTGTCAGAGCCAACAAATAAATCGCTATCTAGGGAGATTCTGTTAGCTTCCTCTGCTTGCTTTCTTTCATCCGTTTTAATGCCAAATAGTTCTGCCATTTTACTATGATAATCCAGCATTATTTAAACCTTTCCTGTTATAACTATAAAATAACAATAAAGAAAGATTTAAATACCCTAATTTTATTACTATTGTATGATAATAAAACCTGAATTAATCAAGAGAATAAAGGAATACTTTAATCTTAATATTTATGAAACCAAGGTCTGGCTGGCCCTTTTAACTAAAGGAGTTGCTTCAGCAAGAGAAGTTGCAGACTTATCTGGAGTCCCTAGAAGTAGAACATATGATGTATTAGAATCCCTGGAAAAGAGGGGATTTGCAATAACAAAGATAGGAAAGCCTGTAAAATATATTTCTGTTAAGCCACATGAAGTCTTAGAAAAAATGAAATCTAATGCCCTTGTTGAAGCGCAGGAAAAAGTAAAATCCCTTTCAGCATTAAAAGAAACTTCCGAATACACAGAATTGAAGCAATTGTATACTTCCGGAATATCTCTTGTAAAAGTTCATGAAATAACTGGCTCATTAAAAGGGAGAGGAAATATCTTGTCAAGATTAAGAGAACTCTTGGAAAATGCGCGGGATGAAGTTACAATCTGCACATCTGTTGATGATTTTGAAGACAAATCCAGAATTCTTGTTCCATCATTAGAAAAATTGAATAAGCAGAACATGAAAATGAAGATAATTTTGTCAGGAGATAATGAAAGAATAAAGAAAATAAGCAGCAAACTCAACTTAATTTCTGACAAAAATGAAATAATGTTTTTAATAACTCCAGAAAATGCAGAAGAAGAAATGGCAGTCTGGCTTCAGTCGCCTTTTTTCACATCTTCATTGCACCAAATCCTTGAGCACTCTTTAAAAAATGGCAATGGAAAATAAAGTAAGAGAATACGCTATTACAAAGGAATTATTTATAAATAAACTTAAAGAGAAATTAAATTTACTTTCAAGAGCAAATGTCTTACTTAAACATAAAGGTGGCTTGTATCCTCAAGTTCTACAAGCCACCTTTGAATCTCCAACCAGACCTGACGACTCTTTTGTTTTAATATCGCCTATCTTAAGGGCAGCTAATAGAGAGCCATTATCATTTTCTTATCATTCCGGTAGATTTGTAGATGCAAGAGAAGAGATAAAACTGCTTGAATTTGAACCATTCGCCGGTTATATTAGTAAATATAAGTCCTATCCTTCCAGCCAGGTTGTAGAATTAGATTTTGGAGAACAGACTATTACTATTAGAAGGCCACTCTATTGCTTGTTTCATTTAAGGTCAGACCTTTATCGTGCTAGGAGAAATATGAATCAGAATGGAATTATATTTAATTACGACTTTAAATCTGGTTTGTTTACACACCAGCCTAATTTAAAACCAGAAAGAAGCGGCGAATAACATGGTAAAAATAGTCTCCACGAAAACCAGAGAAATTAAAGAAAGAGAAGCTGAAGCTTCAGAGTTAATTAATATAATAAAAAGTGTATTTAATGATAAAATAATAATTGAGCAAACAGAGGGTTATTTAGGGTTATTTTTAACGGACTTTCTATCGTCATATCTATTTATAAATCCTTCAGGAAGAACAATAGCAGTTAAAGAAAGAGAATCTTTGCCTCTAGCAATGCGGTTAGCGAAAGCATTTGAAAATAGCGGCAAAGGTGAATATACAATCAGGAAGACATATCAATAATTAATTGGCTTAATTCTTAATCTTCATCTCAATTATATCCATCTCCCCAATCTTCCTGGCATTCTTCTTCATCCAATCTTTCAAAAATCCAGAAGCGTTAAAATCAACATTTATTCTAGCATGATACAATTCATTCTTGACGAATACATTCTTATTTGCCTTCTTGAAAGCCAGGGCATTTTTAGTCATCTTCAAAGGAGGCCCAATCTTAATAATTTCACCTTTGGACTTCAAAATTAAATAAACATTTGCAGTTTGTTTTTCATTATATTCAAACTCTTCCTGTAATACTTCAAAATATCTGGAAATTTCTTCAATTAGGAATTTAGCGAATTTCTTTAATTTTGTTCCGGCAATATCCCCTGCCTGCTTGTCAGTCTGTATCATTAGATGCAGAAATTCACTCTTGGATTTCTTGGCTTTATTAATTAATTTATTAATATCAATTTTCTTTTCCTCAAAAAATTCTTTTCGCGGATTTTTAAGAAACTTTCTAATGGCTTCCTGAAATTTCCTAAATGCTCTCCAGCTTAACGAAGCCAGAACATTCCTCTCTTTCCATGTAGGATCAACTAAAATAACAGGGCTTTTTAGTTTGCTTTCATTAATTTGAAACAGCACTTCATCTTTGTTTTTATAATATCTTTTTAAGTCAATAATTAATCTGTCTCCTTCAACCTTTGCTAACTCCCTGAGCATTTTCTCAAAACTTTTATAATATAAAATAAGACATTCTAACCCGTATCCTGAAAACCCCTGTATATAGCTTTCAGCTCCATATGCTCCTTGTGCTCTGCAGAAGGTCTTTGCAAGAGCTATTTCTTTTGATAACTTATCATTTATCTTATTTTTCACATAGTTAACATGAAAATAGCTTAAGTCAGTGACATTTCTGGCCTCTCTCGGGTGCCTTATTTTAAGCACAGGAATTACTTCAAAAATTATATTGTTTTTTTCAACTCTGAAGTAATCTCTGCTTCCGTGAATTTTTGTTATCCTGAATTTTTTCCCCTTTAATGCATCTTTCACAATTTTTTCCAATTTGCTGCTTAATTCTTCATATTCCCAGTCAAATCTTACAAATATGTCAATATCCTGCTTTTCTTTTTTTACAAGAGTATTTTTTGCAAAGCTGCCTCCCAGAAAAACATCCGCATTTATTTTCTGCCTTATAGTCTCCCTTTTTAGTAGCTCAATAAATTCTTTTGTTTGTTTCTTCAGATATTTTATAGTTTCTTTATCAGGGATAATATTCAGGTTTAACGTGATATCTTTGATACTCATGTTTCATTGAAGAAATGCTATATTTTAAATGTTGACAACTATTATCTTTCTATAGCAACAGACTCAAATAATTAAGCAGTTTGTCTGTTGCTATATTCGGAGAACATAAAAGTAACGTTCAATTATTTA
>CAZJEV010000059.1:0-4620 GCA_964545215.1 Candidatus Woesearchaeota archaeon | reverse complement strand
GAGGATGGCAATTCCTCTCTCGGCTTCCAAAGCCGAGGTATCCTTGCCATAGATGTAATGAATTATAAAAAAACCCATATAAATTTGGAAGTGACGAGACTCAACTTATTTATGAGACTATTCAAGAATATAAGTCTAAGACTGCTCCTGTCAAAAAACTTCAAAAACTTGCTATAAAAGTTGATAATATCTTAAAAGAAGAACTGAAAAGAGCTGATATACAATATGCATTAGCAGAGGCAAGAATAATAGATGTTAAAACAGTGGGCGTCCAGGGTGATGAAAGGACATACGGATATCCTGCAGAAATAACTCTTTTTAATAAAGACCGGTTTATATGGACTAAAAAAGAAGGATTTTTAGAGAAATTAAGTAACAGAATAACGAATGAAGTTAAAGGAATAAACAGAGTAGTTTATACAACTGCATTTAAAAAAAGAACAATTTAAAAACCTCTTTCAATAAGCATTTTTATTTATAGGGAAGTTGAACTTGAAGAAACCGCAGGTGTCTTAAGATGGGAAGCAAAACAAAAAAAATCAAGGCAGCAGGAAAATTTGGCTCAAAATTAGGAGTCAGTGTTAGGCGTGAATATAATGCAATAGAATCTCTGCAGAGAAAAAAGCAGAAATCTCCGTTCTCAAAAGGCAGGGCAAAAAGAATAGCCTCTGGAATCTGGAAAGATGTCAAAACAGGAAAAATTTTCGCAGGCCCGGCTTATGTCCTGGAAAGCAAAAAATAAAGGTTACAAAAAGATATCAGAAATTATCAAAGAACTATGAAAGCCACACTTCTTAACTCCCTTATTTGAGCCACGAAAACTTAACAAAGCCAAAATAACCAACATCTTTAAAAACCTGTTTAAACAAATATTTTTGTAAGGAGATAAAGATGGCGCAATATAAATGCTTTAAATGCAGCAAGTCTATAAGTTCTAAGGCATTGGAAAAAAGATTTGTCTGCCCTCATTGCGGTTCTAAAATATTTTACAAGCCAAGGACGCAGCTTGTAAAAATAAAAGCCATTTAATTCTATGGATATAAATGAAGAAACTTCCAAGAAAATTCAGGAATTGCAGATTTTAGAGCAGCATTTGCAGAGTTTCCAGATGGAAAAACAGGCTTTGCAGAGTGAAAAACAGGAGATTTCCAATGCCATTTTAGAGCTGCAAAAAACCAAAGATGAAGTTTATAAAGTTTTATCCGGAATTATGATTAAATCTGACTCCGGAGTTTTGCAAAAAGATCTTGAAGACAGAGAAAAAATTTTAAATTTAAGGATTTCAGCAATTGAAAAGCAGGAAAAGATGGTGGAGAGCAAGACAAAAACTTTAAGAGAAGAAATTAATAGCTCAATGCAAAGAGGCAAAAGTTAATTAAAAATTAAAATCACAGCAATATTTATATACCCCCTCAGATAATATTTTAACATGGCATTTAATTTAAAAAAGATTTTTAGCAAGGATGATTCAGATGAATATGTTGAAATTGACTTAAATTCTCAGGAAGCAAAGGATGCAAAAATAATCGTTAAGCCTTATATATTAAGGCAGTTTGATGATGTTGCAGATATTCTTAATGGATTAAGAGAGGGATATACAATTGCAGTCATTGATATTAAGACTTTAAAGAGCAAGGATGTCGTTGAATTAAAAAGAGCGATTGCAAAGATAAAAAAGACAGTTGATGCTATTGAAGGCTCTATTGCAGGCTTTGGAGAAAATGTTATCATTGTAACCCCAAAGTTCGCGCAAATACATAAAACACCCCCTATAAAAAAAGAAAAAGTTGATTACATTAGCGGCTGAAATCATCTAATTTTTTCTTTCTTTTCTTTTTTATCTGGTTAAATTTATATTTATTAATCAAGGTTTAAGAATAATTTTGCGTAATATTTTAATACTGAGAAAATTATTTTTGCGTAAACTCCCCACTTTAGTTCGTGAGACTTCAAAAACCATGGTTTTTGAGGCCCCAAAAATCTTATAGATTTTTAAAGAAGCAAAAATAATTTTTGAGGCTTCAGGAATAAAATTCCTGAGAGTGCTCACAAACTTCGTTTGTGACATGTTCAAGAACCACACCCAATAACACTCCATACACTTTAGTGTATGGTTCTTGACAAGTTATTCTAATCAAGGGAATTTATCTATATTACTGATTAGCTTTTTGATATAGAAAATACGGTCTTCAATGCAACCATGATTGTTGCAGGAACAAATAATGCCAATAAGGTTTGCAGAACAGAAGCAACTATTTTTCCAATATAAAATCCTCCAATAGCTGCTCCTAAAACTAATCCAGATATTCCCATATAGCTGACTATTACTAATGATACAGAAGCAAGGAGAAAAGTATTGACATCTTTTTCAGCTACAAACAAGCCGACAATAATTCCTAGAAATGCAAGAATTCCTAGAATTATGGGATTTATTACGGGGCTTGCTATTGTTCCTGCAAATAGTCCCGCAGCAATTGCTAATATTACACCTATAAGAAAAGCCCACGCCCCCAGCAGATTCTCTCTGGCTTTAATAACCATCTTTTATTAATAATATTTTGATTATAATAATTACATTACACATTTATTTAAATGCTTCTTATCCGATTTTTATTTCAGCTTTATTCCATTAGGAAATTAAAAAGCGAAACATTTATATAGTAGTGTAATTATAAAGTTACAACATAAAAATAACCGACGAGAAAAATGAAATTCAAAATTTTCACATTGTTTATCCTGTCAGCATTTTTCCTATTAAGTTTGGCTAGCGCAGCTCTTGAATTAAAAGGGATAAATATTCCATCAAGTATTTCTCCAGGCCAGGATTTAACAATCTCATTTAGTCTAACCAACACCGGAACTGTTGATCAAACAGGCCTTGTCTGGAGAGGCACCCCTCTTACAGGTCCTGTTCAATGGAAGACACTTCCATCTTTGACATCAATAAAAGCCAATGAGAAAGCAGATTTAAACGCAGTTATTTCTGTTCCTGCAAATACCCCTCCAGAAGTTTATCAATTAACTCTTAGATTAACGAGTTCTCAAAATGAAGCCGGAAGCTTTCCAGTCAGATTTAATGTTAATTCTAGTCCCACCCTTTCAATAGCAAAAGTCAGGGAATTGACAAGAGTACAGAACGGAACAGTTAATGTCACAAACACCGGAAATGTTGAATTCTCATCTGTCACTCTTTCATCTACGGGAAATATTCCTGTCACTCTTTCATCTAATAATTTTGCCTTAGCTCCGGGAGCTACAAAAGTAGTTGATGTTTTAGCCTCTGATTTTTCAGGATTAAGGTTTGGAAGTAATTCAATAACACTATCAGCAAAATCCGGAAATACGCAGACTTCAACTACATTCACTATTGCGCAATCATTCTGCAAATCTTCTGTTATTTCTAATAACCTTTCAATTACAGACTTTGATATCACAAATGACGGAGAAGGGGATGATGACACTTGGATGCTTCTTGATAAGCTCAAGATTGAAGTTGAAGTTGAAAACAATATGGATGAGGATATTGATGATGTATTTGTAGAACTTGGTCTTTTTGACAGTCAGGATAGAAACATGGTTAATGAATTAGATTTTGAAAACGAAGATGAGGAAAAGTTTGACCTTGGAGATATTGGAGACGGAGATGAGGAAGTAGCAACTTTTGAATTCAAAGTTCCAGCAGACTTTGATTCAGGAAATTACAAGCTTGCTGTAAAGGCATTCAGCAAGAAAGCAGGAGAAGCGCTCTCATGCATTGACAGATCAAGCTCTCTTAGCAATGATATTTATGAAGCAATAGAAGTTGAAAGAGAGGATGATGAAGGTAAATTTATAGCATTTGATAATGAGGTTGTTTCACCATCAGAAGCAGTATGCGGAGATCAAGTAACTTTAACAGCAGATGTCTATAATGTTGGCGAGGATGAAGAGGATCAGGTTAAAGTAGCTCTTGTAAATAAAGAGCTTGGCTTGGATTCTTCAGTTGAAATAAGAAGTGACCTTGATCAAGGAGATAAGGAAAGAGTAAGTTTTACATTTAACATCCCAAATAATGCTCCTGCAAAGACATATACTCTTGAATTAACAGCAGAATATGATTACCGAAACGGACTTTACAGAGAAGCATCTGACGAATCATTTAAAATCCCTTTGAAAGTTCTTTCATGCCCAACTCCGGGAATAACTCCGGGCGTTCAAAATGCAGGAATATCAGCAGAGTTGCTTTCCGACGCCAAAGCCGGCTCAAAAATGGAAATAAAAGCAACAATTAAAAACTTGGGAAACGCAACTTCAAGCTTTATAGTCGGAGTTAAAGGATATGAATCCTGGGCAGACTTGGATGAAATATCTGAAAGAATACTTACATTATCTCCAGGCCAGAGCAAGGATGTGGCAATTACTTTTGATATTAATGAAGATGCTTCTAAAGAAGAGTCCTTCACAATTGAAGTAGAATCTGCTGGAAAAACAGAATCCAGAGAGGTTTCAGTCCAGATAGAAAAGAAAGGCGTCCCCTCATTATTCCAAGACAGAGCTTTCATTTGGGTGCTTGTTGCCTTCAACATCCTTTTGATAATACTTATAATTGTAGTAGCAGTAAGGCTTGCCAAAAGATAATTT
>CAZJEV010000058.1:0-5417 GCA_964545215.1 Candidatus Woesearchaeota archaeon | reverse complement strand
TTGAATATCTGAGAGAATCAAAGTTTGGAAAGAGTTTTAGCTGGACACTGGAAACTGTGGCAAAGTATGTAGTAATGCCTGAAATTGTGGATGGATCGTGGAAAAGGCGTGAGAAGGGTGGGGTGTACTTCTAGAGACCATGTTTTTGTGAATCCTTGCCACCTATTTGAAGAGTTTTAGCCTAAAGTGGCAGTGTGGGGCATTTTTGAGGGAAATCGTCTCTCAGGGCATTCTGGGGGCAAATACGTGAATATTCAACTTCCGAGGATTCCTAGGGAGTTAAAAATAAATACTATGAAGAATGAAAATTTAAAAGCTGCACTGGATTATTTGTTAATTCATAATACTTCTGTAATCCCAGTTGGGAAAAATAAGAGGCCACTTATTGCATGGAAGGAATTCCAGACAAGGCTTCCGACAAAGGAAGAGGTTATTCTGTGGTTTTCTTTCTATCCCGATGCACAAGTTGGAATAGTTACTGGGAGATTATCTAATTTGACCGTTGTTGATATAGAAAAAGGGGGTGATCCAAGTTTTTTGCCTCAAAATACTCCAATAATTCAAACCGGGAGTGGGGGATACCATTACTATTTCTTGTATGAGGAAGGAGTTAATAATTATGCAAGAATAAAGCCCCTAATTGATATACGCTCTGAGGGTGGCTATGTAATAGCTCCGCCTAGTGTGTCAGATAAAGGGAAATATACTGTTTTGAGGCGTGCAAACTATGCCCCGTTCCCAAGAGAGTTATTCGGGCTTGAAGCAAAAAAAGGAGGAGCATTAACCGTTTCTGCTGTAACTGTTGATGAATATCCGGGCTATGGAGAGGGGAGAAGGAACGATGAGATGACTCGCTTTATAGGCAGTGTGTTGACGAGAATACATCCAACGGACTGGGATGCCCTTGCATGGCCAATTATTCAAGGAGCAAATCTGAAAAATAATCCTCCTCTTCCTGAATCTGAACTAAAAGCGTCATTTAAAAGTATTTGGAGTGCAGAAAAGAGGAATAATGCAGATAGGTGGAACAAGAAATCAAATTTTGTTGAGGTGAATATAAGCATACCGGCATGGCAGAGTGTAACCGATGATGAGGTGGTTTTGATGTCAGAAGCTGCTGCCGCTCAAGCAAAGAAATTCGAAGAGGTGATTCCTTTGGGGTATGAGATCTTTGACAATGCGACAAGGGGCGGAACAACAGCCGGTGATTTGATTATAGTTTCCGCTCAAACAGGGCACGGCAAAACTTCCATGTGCCAATCATTCACAAAGAATTTCCTTATAAATAATAAAAAAGTTCTGTGGTTTTCTTATGAGGTTATGATTCCCTTCCTTTGGGAAAAGTTTGTGGTTATGGGTATTGGGGAAAAAGATTTTTGCTTTGTTCCATTCAAGCACACAACGGGGGATGTTGGGTGGATTGAAAAAAAGATAAAAGAGGCAAAGGAAAAATTTAATACAAAGATTGTGTGTATAGACCACCTTGGCTATCTCATGCCAAAATTAAACCCAAGGGATATATCTAAAAATTATTCTGCTTATATAACTCAAATTGTCAGGGAATTAAAGACATTGGCAATTAAAGAAGAAATAGTGATTATTCTTCCTGTGCATATGAGGAAAACTGATGATCCCGATATTAATGATATAAGGGACAGTTCTGGTGTTGCCCAGGAAGCAGATTTGGTTTTTATTATGGAGAGACAAAAAAATAGTGGAGATGATGCGGAGTTGTTCTTTTATAGTAATTATACGAAAATAACTCTTGCGAAAAATAGAAAAACAGGAAAGACAGTGATAGGAAAGTTCTTGATGAAAAATGATTATTTTGAATATGATCCTGTAAAAAGTATTGAAAGGTCTTTACCGAAAACAAAAGGAAATGGGAAAATGTATAAAAAGAAAGGGAATTATTATGAGAAAGATGATTTCCATGATGATCCCAATGATCCTATTTTTGGAAAAGATTCCGGCTATGGGCTTGACCCTGTTGAAAAAACTCCCTTTGATGATGATTCGCAAAAAGAAGAGAAAAAAGAAATTGAACAAAGACAAATAAATTTTAATGAGAAATTATGACTAAAGAAGAATTAAAAATAGTCATGGAAGAGAATGGCATTGAGGAAGATAAGATTGATGAGTTTTTTGCTTCCATTGAAAAAAATAAAGATGTTGAAGAGAAAAAAGAGATAATTGACAGGATTTCTTTGGAATGGGGTCTTAAAAGGCAGATGGATGCTGAAACTGATTGGAAGCGGAAGGCTTCTCTTGCTGCTCAAATTATATCTCTTAATTTAGAATAGTTATGCACTTGACAAGTATTTAAAGATATGCTATACTATATCTATGAAAATACTTGAAGAGGTGCTACATATCTCTTTATTTGCTACAATTCTGTTCTCTGCCTCTTTCGTTTTGATGCACTTCAGGTTGCCAACCGACAAGGTGGAAACGGAAATACGAGATATTTCACTGGAACAGATTGACGGAGAGGCGGAGTTTCCCGATCCGTGCACGTTAAGTTTTGTGGAATGTAACTGGAAGTTTACTGCCCCTGTAACTAAATATTTATGGACAGGATATAGAATGGCAAATGGGGACTTCCCAAGAAAAGGATTTTTAGCATGTCCAAGGGAGTTTCCTCTAGGGAGTAAGTTTGAAATTGATGGTGAGGATTATATCTGTGGTGATCGGACTGCAAAAAAATATAATGGAAGATTTGATTTATTTACAGATGAGTCGTATGAGGAAGCGATGAAGTTTGGAAAGCAGAAATTAATTGTAACGATAAAATAATATGAAAGCATACAGAAGGATTGTAAAGAAAGTTGGAGGATTTTTTTCTGATAAATTTGAGACATCCTATGAAGAAGTAGATATAATAAGTAAGAATAATTCATTGTATGTTTTAGATTTTTATCATCGTGAATTGCGAGAAAAATATTTAGTAAAAGATAAGAATGGAAATATAGATGAAGTGTGGGGTACTGAAATTTTTGAAATATGATTCATACAGAAAAGATGAAAGGCAAGATTGAGTACTGCTTAGAAAAATGGGCTGTCTGTCGAAACAGCGATAAGAAACTCATAGCTTTCGTATGGTATACGTTCTTCCAGAAACTCCTCTTTAAAGATGCCGATGGTGACTGGTGCGTGAAGATAAAAAATATCATGCACCTACCATCGACAGAAACGATACGGAGGGTCAGGCAGAAGTTTCAAGCAGAAAATAAGTATCTCGCCGACTCAGATGTCAAGCAAGAACGAATGATGAGAGAGGTAGATATGCGACATGAAATGGTTAAGCCAGTGAATGAGATTGACCTATAAAAATTAAAAAGTATGAAATATCCACAAAGTCCCTATTTTAACGTAGAAGATCATTCAATCCTTGTTGGTTACAGGGGGTCTATTGCTCATGGTATGTATGTCCCAAAAGAGCGTGAAGGAATTGATGATAAGGACGTTATGGGAATTATTATACCCCCCCAAAAATTCTTCTATGGATTGGGAAAGTTTGAACAAATTGATGTATTTGTTGATGAATGGGATTTTGTGCTATATGAGATACGAAAAATGTTTTCTTTATTGACAAAGGCAAATCCAAATGTTCTTTCTCTTTTGTGGTTAGATAAAACCGATTACATAAAAATAACTCCTCATGGACAAAGGATTATAGATAATCGTGATTTATTCTCTACTAAGAGAGCATTTCATTCTTTTGGCGGCTATGCTCACTCACAACTTTCACAGATGACCCGTGGAGAGTTTCATGGTTATATGGGGGAAAAGCGGAAAGAGCTTGTACAGAAGCATGGCTATGATACAAAAAATGCTGCTCATTTAATTAGGCTGTTGAGAATGGGAAAGGAGTTCCTTCTTGATGGAATTTTGAATGTTAAAAGGCACGACTCTTCTGAGCTTATTGATATAAAAACCGGTCTTTGGAGTCTTGAAAAAGTGCATGAATATGCTGATAGAGAGCTTGCTTATCTCAATGAGGCTTATCTTAAGAGTACATTACCGTCTCAGCCGGATACGGGGAAAATAGATAATCTGCTTGTAGATATTGTTAGTGATTATTTTTATAGAGGAATGTGAAATATGAAAAAAAAATATTGGGTCGTGATAGATAGAGAAACAAATGAAATCGTTTCCACATTTGCTGATAAAGCACCAATTCTTTGGAACAGCAGGAAAGATGCTTTTTACACACCTGAATATTGTTATGGAAATAATAAATATAAATACAGAATTGTTCGTGCTGAATTAAAACTATGCTAGTACATCCTCTAAAAAAAGAATTAAATACATGGCAATGCTACTTTTATTTCGGGCATGATTTCCAAAGAATGGAATTGGGGTGGAAGCGTTTTGAATTTGCTTTTATGAATATACATACATTTCCTGAACAGGGAGAAATGTTGCAGAGAAAAAAACATTTTAAGGGCTTTTTATTTAAATTCTTTATATGGCTACCAATAGATTTTTAAATATATGCTTGAAGAAATAAATACATTAAGAAAGGCGGTCGAGAGGAGATATTTCCCTGATCACTATCAGTATCCATATCGGACTTCTGAGGCAAATCAATTGGAATATCAAAGAATGGCTGCAATAGATGCAAAAACTTTATTTTGTTTGCAGACAGGGATAACGGCCGAAGAACTTAATAGAGAATCTGAAGTTATGGAAAAAAAGAGAGAAGAGGAAAGGAGTTATCGGATTAAAAATGAGCTTGAGCTTATTGAAAGAGAGAAAAAAGAATTGGCATTTAAAGAATCACATAGAAAATTATCTCCATTTAGTTGGTTTAAGAAATAATTATGAAAAAACATTTACGATCGTATTTTCATTTCTTGAGATGGGGAACTTGGAGTTATAATGATTATGAAAAATATTATTTTGGAAGTTTTATAATGGGGTTTGCATTATTCCCAATTATTATTCCGTTTAAATTAATTCATGTATATTTTATTCAACAATTAGAGTTTTGGATAAATAAGAAAGATTAAAAAACATATGGCAAACAACCCTTGGAGAACTCAATATGGAGATACGTGCGAGAAATGTCTTAAGTGGTGTGTTCCCGGAACCCTTATGTGGTCTCATGATAGAAAGTGGAATTGTATTGAATGTTCTAAAAAAATGGATATTATTTGTCTTTGTAAAAAGAAGAAAAATCCCGGATATACAATGTGTGTTCCGTGTCAGAAAGCAATGGGTGAGGAAGCTCAATATGAATATGAAAAAGAATTAAAAGAAATTGAGAATAATAAAGAAAAAAAGAAATTAGAGGAAGAATTAAAGAAAAAAGAAGAGAAAAAAGAAAAAGAATTAAGTGAAGAAATAACAACAACATGCCTTTCAATTGGCTGTCAAGAAAGGAGATCTGTTTGTTGTGATTCATATAGTGC
>CAZJEV010000057.1:0-6030 GCA_964545215.1 Candidatus Woesearchaeota archaeon | reverse complement strand
CCTAATGTGTTACGCCTTACTTTGCTTGGGATATTCATCTTTCTTGGACTGAAAAGTAACAATTCTGTTATATTTTCTTATGTTCTGCCAATTATAGCTATCTTTTTGCTTGTTTATATGGTTTCTAAATACGCATTACCAGAGATTTACAAGCGCTACTTCCTGAATGACAAGAAAAAATCTATCCTCAAAAAAGAGATTTTTTCTTATTCTTGGCCTATAATCTTTCTTGGCACCCTTTATACTGCATTTAACTGGACAGACTCTTTTGTCATTGGATATTTCATGGATGTAGAAAATGTTGGATTTTATAATGCTGCTTTTACGCTCATTGCGCTTTTTGGAATTGCTCCTCAGCTTTTTGAGAGACTACTTTTTCCAATGATTATGAAAGAATATTCTAGGAAGAAACTTGATTTGATAAGCAACCTGAGCAAACAGGTCTCTAAGTGGATTTTTATTTTAAACTTACCGCTCTTTTTAATAATGTTTATTTTCCCTGGCGCATTGCTAAACCAGATTTTTGGACAAGAGTTTCTGGCTGCAGAAAGCTCTCTGCGCATTTTGTCAATTGGAGGATTGCTAGCATCCCTTACTATTATATTGACAAACCTTCTTTCAATGAAGGAAAAGTCAAAGCTGATATTGGTAAATACTATAGTAATATCAATCATTGACTTAATTATGAATATTGTCCTTGTGCCAAAATATGGATTGAATGGGGCGGCTATCTCAACTACTTTTAATTATATTTTGCTGAATATCATATTACTTATTGAAGTTAAACATTACGCTAAAATTTTACCTTTAAGGAAAAAAATGGCTAATGTCTTTATTATCTCCTTAGTCTCTCTGGGAATTCTGATATTCGCAAAGAGATTTGTTGAACTTAATTTACTGAATCTAATTTTATTGGGTGTTTTCTTTGTTTTGTTCTATTTATCTCTAATTTTTATAATGAAATGCTTAGATGAGTATGATTTTTCTATATTGAAATCAGTTAAGCAAAAAGTAATGTATTCTTTTGGCTTAGACCGGCAATCTAAATAAAAAACTGAATTTATCGTAAATTCTGATGATTAGTATAATATTTGTTCAGAATTTCCGTGATAGATAATTCCAAAAACCTATACTAATCAAGGGAATTATCTATATGCAAGCACTAAAATTGTTAGGACGAAGAAAAAAGAGGAAGAAGAGAGTATTACTATCTTAATTATTGTTGATAAATATTCATTTATATTATTGGCTACGAACTCTGTACTTGAAGCATAACAATATTTAAAAAGATATTTACAATGCAGAAATTATGAACTCTAAAAATAAAATAATAAGAAAGGTCTTGATAACTGGAATAACTGGTTCTGGCGGCAGTTATCTATCTGAATATATAGTAAATAATCATCCTGAAGTTGAGGTGCATGGAATAACTAGATGGCATAGTACTTCCTCCAAAAAGAATCTGGAAGGCATAAAAGACAAAGTAATTTTGCATACCTGTGACCTTACAGACTCTTATTCAATAGCGAGGGTGCTGGAAAAAATTAAACCTGAAGCGATTTTTCATCTTGCTTCTCATGCTAATGTAAGAGAATCCTGGGATATACCGCAATCAGTCACTTACAATAATGTTATAGGAACAATAAACCTGCTTGAGGCGGTTAGGACTTTAAATCTAAATCCCATAATACAAATTTGCAGCAGTTCTGAAGTATATGGAAAGGTTGATCCAAAAAACGTTCCTATAAAAGAAGAATGTCCTATTCAGCCATGCAACCCGTATGCGGTGTCAAAAGTCTGTCAGGATTTTTTAGGATTTACTTATTTTATAGGGTATGGTCTTCCTATAATAAGAACCAGAATGTTTGCCTACATAAATCCAAGAAGAACTGATTTGTTTGCCACTTCATTTGCCATGCAAATTGCGAGAATTGAGGCGGGCCTGCAAAAAGAGCTTTTGCATGGTAATTTAGATTCAACAAGAACATTGATTGATGTCCGGGATGCAATGGAATCTTACTGGGTTGCGACTACTAAGGGAAGAGCAGGAGAAGTTTATAATATTGGAGGAACAACAGTCATAAAAGTCGGGGAGTTTTTAGAAGTTTTAAAAAAGCTTGCGAAGTGCCCAATACCCTCAAAGACTGACCCGAATCTTTTGAGACCTGCTGATGTAACTCTCCAAATCCCAGATACTTCAAAATTTTTTAGAGAAACTGGCTGGAAGCCAAAATATACATTTGAGGAGAGCGTTGAGTATTTATTAGAGCATTGCAGGAAAGAAGTGCTAAAGGAGATGAATGCATGAGTTTTTACAAAGATAAAAAAGTTTTAGTGAGCGGCGGAACAGGCATGATTGGAAGACAATTAGTGGAACTTTTGATTAAATCTGGAGCGAAAGTAAGAATTGCTTCCTTGGACGATCCTTCAAGGGCTCACCCAGAGGCAGAATTCATAAGAGTTAATTTGATGGATATTAATAACTGCTTAAAAGCGTGTGAAGGAATGGACTTTGTATTTCATCTTGCTGGGATAAAGGGCTCGCCAAAAATGACAAAAGAAAAGCCAGCCAGCTTTTTTGTTCCTACTCTTCTTTTCAATACAAACATGATGGAAGCTGCAAGACAATCTGGAGTCAAAAGGTATTTATTTACAAGCACAATAGGAGTCTATGCTCCGGCTGAAATATTTCATGAGGATGATGTATGGAAGACGTTCCCTTCTGAAAATGATAAATTTGCCGGCTGGGCAAAGAGAATGGGAGAATTACAGGCAGAATCATACAAAATAGAGCATGGATGGGATAAAGTTGCGATTGTCAGGCCTGCAAACACTTACGGCCCTTACGATAATTTTGACCCTGAAAATGCGATGGTCATACCCTCTTTAATTAAAAGAGCATTAGACGGAGAGAATCCGCTGGCAGTGTGGGGAGACGGAACACCAATCAGGGATTTTGTGCATGCTAAAGACGTTGCCAGAGGAATGTTAATTGCATTGGAAAAATGCCCGGGTTACCCGATTAATCTTGGAAGCGGCAGAGGATACAGTGTAAAGGAAATAGTTGAGATAATCACGAGCAACATGGACAAAAAGCCCGAGATAGTCTGGGACACGACAAAACCCTCCGGAGACAAGAAGAGGCTGATGGATATTTCAAAAGCTAAATCAATAGGATGGGAGCCTGAAATGTCGTTGGAGCAGGGAATAAAGGAAACTATGGAATGGTATAAAAATCATAAAGACATTGTCAATAAAAGATACAATGTTTTTACAGAAAAGAAATTAATATAAATGGAAAACAGAACCGTCCTTATAACTGGCTCTAGCAAAGGTTTGGGTGCTGAACTTGCTTTCTTATTTGCAAAACAGAGATTTAACATTATTCTTCACGGCAGAAATAAAGAGGCTCTGCAACAAGTCAGCAAAAAACTATCTGAATTTGGCATTGGCATTGATATTGTCCAGGGAGACATTAAATATCCGGAGACTCTTGACAAACTGTATGAAAAAGCAAGAGAAAAGAATATTGACATATTGATAAATAATGCCGGCATTGGACTAAAAATGCCTTTGAATGAAATTATTGACGAGAAAATTGACGATATTTTAGCCACTAATCTCCTGTCTGTTATAAAATTGACAAAAAGAGTTTATGGATTTTTTATTGAGAAAAAAAAAGGAACAATAATAAATATAAATTCTATGTCCGGAAGAGAGAATCACTTTTTAAGGACTGTATATTGCGCAAGCAAATGGGGATTAAGGGGCTTTGCCGATACTTTGCAAAAAGAAGCTCTGGAGCACGGAGTCCGTATCCTGAATATTTATCCTACCATGATTAAAACCTCTTTAGATTATACTGAGGGCATGGAAACTTACGAAGTTGCAGAAAAGATATATGCTGCATTTGAGAATCCTTCTCTGACAGAGCTAATAATAGACGGAAGGCCGAAAAAATGATTAAGATATTGATTTGCGGAGCCAGCGGTTTTATAGGCAGAAACATTGCTGAAAAGCTTGCAAGAAGAGATGATGTTGAGCTTTACGGAACTTATTTTGAGAGCGAGCCTTTTAAACTTGACCGCCTGAAGTTTATAAAGGCGGACTTGAGAAACAAAGAAGAAGTTGATTCTGCTGTCAAAGGAATGGATATTATTATTCAGGCAGCCGCTACAACTTCCGGCTCAAAAGATATTGTTACAAGACCTTACATCCATGTAACTGATAATGCTATAATGAATTCTCTGATATTCAGGGCAGCTTATGAGAATAAAGTTAAGCACATAGTATTTTTCAGCTGCAGTGTCATGTATCAGCCTTCTGATATTCCTGTAAAAGAGGGCGATTTTGACGCTAACAAAGAAATGTTCAAGAGCTATTTCGGGGTTGGATGGACTAAAGTTTATATTGAAAAGATGTGTGAATTCTATTCGCGACTTGGTACAAAATATACTGCGATAAGACACTCAAATATTTATGGTCCTTACGATAAATATGACCTTGAAAAGAGTCATGTGTTTGGAGCAACTATGACAAAAGTTATGACTGCCAAAAATGGCAAAATAGTTGTCTGGGGCACAGGGGAAGAAGAAAGGGATTTGTTGCATGTTGATGACCTTGTTAATGCCGTTATATTATCTTTAGAAAGACAGAATTCTCTGTTTGAGTTGATTAACATAGGATATGGAAAATCAATATCTATAAGTGAGCTTGTAAAGAAAATAATTTATATTTCAGGGAGAGACATTAAGATAGAATACGATACTTCAAAACCGACAATAAAAACAAAGCTCTGTCTTGACTGCACTAAAGCAAAGAGCATTTTAGGATGGGAGCCTGAAATGTCGTTGGAGCAGGGAATAAAGGAAACTATGGAATGGTATAAAAATCATATTCTGAAACAATAATGCTTTTATACTCTCTAAAAGCTGAATAACAATGGCTAAAGTTCTTATTACCGGAGCATCCGGGAGGATAGGGGGAGCAGCTTTAAAGCACCTTGATGAATTAGTTTCTGCCGAAGATGAAATCAGCCTGCTAGAGAGAAGAAAATTCATTAATCAAGAATATTTAAAGGGAAGGAATGCTGTAATTGTTGAGCTGGTCCCAGACTATAAACTTTATGATGTTGCGTTCCATTTTGCAGGAAATTTGCATACTTCAAGAGGCCACGATCCCAACAATTTTTATGAATTTTTAACTGACAATGTTAAATTGACTATGGATGTATGCAGAAGCGCGAAGAGAGTTATTTTTGCATCAACCGACAATGTCTTCAGCGGTATGGATAACAGAGATTATAAAGAAGACGACAAGCCAAATCCCCCTAACAACTATTATGGGCAGACTAAAGCTGTTGCTGAAGAAATAGTTCTTGATAATAGAGGAGCAGTAATAAGATTTCAGTCTCCTCTCGGAGTCAGAAGCAATTTGATAGTTGACAAGGTTTTTGATGCCTTAGACGGGAAACCATCCTGGCCTTTCTGGAATGACCAATTTTTGAGGCCGAGCTTTATTGATAATATTTTCTCTGTCTTTAAAGAAGTTTACAAAAAATATGCCGGAGGAATCTATCATGTTTCATGCTCAGGAGATGCTCTTTCAAGGGCTGAAATAGCTAAAAAAGTTTTAGATGTTTATAAGCATTATAACATAGAAAGGAAAATAGATAGCATCGCGGAATGCCCGTGTGATAATCCTGCATTTCCAAAGAGGCTTGTTTTAGACACAGAAAGAACGAGAAAAGAACTTGGTATAGCTCAATTTACAGATGTTGATGAGGCATTAAGATTGCATGTGCTGAAGGCGAAAAAGCCTGAAGCTATTTAACATTATATTATATCACAATAAAATGGCAGGATATGAACTTTATAGAAAGGGAAAACGTCTCTACGAGGCTGGAAAACTAGAAGAAGCTATTAAACCATTGTATAAGTTTCTTGAGAGCAATCCCAGACATGTTAAAGCACGTGAATATTTAATGAGTGCCTATGCGTCTCTGCGGAAAAAATCAAGAGCCATAAAAGA
>CAZJEV010000056.1:0-6071 GCA_964545215.1 Candidatus Woesearchaeota archaeon | reverse complement strand
TTGCTTTACAGCCCAAGTTTTAGGCATATTTAAAAACCCTTTTCAATAAAAAAACATATGGTTTTTAAAATAATAATAGGAGATAAGGGAAAAGCATGGCGAATAGAGACAGAATCAGAGGAATTAGCCGGAAAATCAATTGGAGACAAGATTAATGGAAAGGAGATAAAACCTGAATTGGATGGATATGAATTGGAGATTACAGGAGGAAGCGATATTGCTGGTTTTCCACTTTCAAAGGATGCTGAAGGAATTGGGTTGAAAAGAGTTTTGCTGAAGAGAGGATTTGGGATGAGGGATAACAGGAAAGGATTGAGATTGCGCAAGACTCTAAGGGGAAAGCAAATTTCATCTTCAACAATTCAGGTAAATATGAAAGTTTTGAAATCCGGAAGCAAAAAATTTGAGGAAATCTTTCCAGAGCAGAATAAGAAAGTTGCTGAAGCAAAAGCACCTGAAAAAGCCCTGGAAGCTGAGAAGGCAGAGGCCGCTATATGAATAAGCTTAATTCTAAAAAAGACCATGGTGAAAACTATGTGGGAAAAATAAGATCATTTGAGCAAAACCAGGTTAGAGTTTCTTTATGGAATCAGAAAAATAAAGATGAATAAATAATAGGTACCTTTCCTGGAGAATATTTTCCTTCTGAAGATTTAAAAATTGGGCAAATATTTATTTATTCAGTAGATATAAATATAATCGTGGTTGAGAAAAAGCCTCTTTCTTCTGCGGAATTTTCCAGGTTAGAAAAAGAAGTCTTTAGAGAATTGCCTGCAAAAGTATAGTGTCTAGCATAGGTTTTAAAAAACCTCTTTCTATGAATAATTATGGGGAAATTGATTAATGATAAAAGTGAAATAGAAACAATAAATATAGGCATAGTTGGGCATATAGACCATGGCAAGACAACCTTATTATACAAATTAAGCGGTAAATGGACAGATACGCATTCAGAGGAATTGAAGAGAGGGATTACTCTTAAGCTGGGTTATGCAGATATTGTGATTTATGATAATAATGGCAAGTTTAACAAAGATGGGAAAGGTCAGGCAGTAAGACATGTTTCTTTTGTTGATGCTCCAGGACATGAAATGCTTATGGCAACAATGCTTTCAGGAGCAGCGATAATTGATGCTGCAATTTTAGTTGTTGCGGCAAATGAAAAAATCCAGGCACAAACAAGAGAGCATTTAATGGCTCTTCAAGCGAAGAAAATTAAAAATTTAATTGTTATTCAAAATAAAATTGATTTAGTTGATGAAGAAAGGGCAATGAAAAGTTATCAGGAAATAAAGGAGCTTTTGAAGGGAAAATATGACTCTGCGCCAGTAATTCCGGTTTCTGCGCAGCAGGAAGTTAATCTTGGTGAAATTTATAAGGCCATAATGGAAATTCCTGTTCCGGAAAGAAATTTGAAAGGAGAGCCGATATTTTTAATTGCTAGGAGCTTTGACATTAACAGGCCGGGAGCAAAGCCTGAGAAATTGCATGGCGCGGTTTTAGGAGGAACTTTAAAGCACGGGATATTGAAAGTTGGAGATGAGATTGAGATAAAGCCTGGAAGAATTATAAAGGAAGCAAATCAGTATCATTATAAAACTATTAGGACAAGAATTGTGAAATTATTTAAAGGAAGTAAAGAAATGAAAGAATTAAACCCCGGGGGGAGCATGTCAATTGAAACTGAATTGGACATGGCTCTTGGGAAGGGAGACGTATTATCTGGAAATGTCGCATCAAAGCTTGGAGTTCTAGAAGAAATTACCTCATCTTTAAAAATAAAGTTTAATTTATTTCTAGAAGTATTTACTTCTGCAGGAGCTTCAAAAGTTCAACCGATTAAATTAAGTGAGATGCTAATGCTGAGCGTAAACACCTCTGTCACAGTAGGCATTGTTAAAAAAATGAGGGCAAATGAACTTGAATTATCTTTAAAAATTCCCACTATACCTTTTAAAGGAGATAATGTCGGAATTGCCCGTAATATTAACGGACACTGGAGATTGATTGGTTATGGCGAGATTTTGTAATTAATGGAAAACCATTAAGCGGAACACAACCATTTAGCGCATTTAAACAAGTCATTGATGCAGAATTAGCTTAAGATTGTTTTTTATTTTTCTTTTTTCTATTTATCCACCCTTAAAAGTCCCGATAACGCAACAATGTTCAGTGTGCGGAAGATTTATAAAGAAAATGAAATATTAATACTTACTAGTAATATACAGTAAGGGGGACCGCTTAGGCGGTAAGGTCTCCCGCTTAATAATAAAATGAGAGTATTGGTATTAATAGATGCACGGAATTTTGAGCAAGGTTTTTTTACATTATGTAATAAAAGGAAAGAATTTAGGTTTATTGATTTTTATAAAATCAGCAGTTTTATAGTAAGTTATCTGCAAAATAACACTCAATATAAAAATGTGCCTCTTACTCATCTCCGCACTTATTTTTATACTGGAGAATTTACTGATAAATTACTTGAAAAAATAGAAAAATCTTTAAGCAAAGACTTAAATAATCCTATATTGAAGGATTTATCTGCGAGGGTAAAAAAAGATAAGGAACGACAAAGTACTTTTTTTAGTTTAGCTAAAAATTATTATTTTTTTGAGATAAGGCCAAAACCTATTCAATTCAGTTCAACTGACTTTTCCATATTTCAGAAGGGAGTAGATGTCCAGCTTGCTGTAGATCTGGTGGACTTCACGCATAAAGATATTTTTGATATAGTAGTTATCATGTCTGGCGATATTGACTTGCTTGAATCTGTTAAAACAGCCAAGGGTATGGGAAAACATATTATTATTTTTGGTGAAAGCAGCACAACATCAGAAGAAATGAAGAAATATGCCGATTTATTAGTTGATATAGGCAGATTTAACAGCGCGCAGCTTGATGAGTTTTCGCATATTCCAAATATTAAAAAAGACAGAAAGGAATAGAATTTTATGACTTTAAATGCAGTTAAAAAAACAAAAGGCCCCTGCGTTATTTTAGCAGGAGCAGGAACTGGAAAAACCTATACAATTGTTGAGAAAATAAAGTATTTAATTGAAAACAAAATTTATGCGCCTGAAAAAATCGTCTGCATAACTTTTTCAAATGAAGCAGCTAATAATCTGCTTTTGAGGATTGACAAGGCTTTAAATGGGCAGAGCAAAGTTCCTATTGTAAGGACTTTTCACGGATTTTCTTCTGACTTATTAAGAAAATACGGAGAGAGAATCGGCATTAATAAAGATTTTATGATTCTTGACCCGGAGCAGGCAATGGTTGTTCTGCACAGGAATTTGAAAGTAAATGCAATAAATTGCCGGAGATATATTGGAACGATAGGAACTGTAAAGGACCTGGGAATAGTGCTGGAAGAGTTCCAGCGCTTTCTTGAAAATGAAATTGCAAAGTATAACGGCCTGAATTTGCAGAAAAAAATGGAGAATTTGAATTTTGAACTGCAGACTCTTTATTTGAGGAAGGAATATTGGAGGAAGAAAGAATTATTAAGCGAGGCAAGAAAGATAAAGAAAATTCTTGAATTGAAAAAATTTGTCAGTACATGGAACGCTTATGAAAAATTGAAGAAAAAAGGGAATTATCAGGATTATTCTGACTTAAATAAAAATGCCTTGCTGTTGCTGGAGAAATCTCCCGAGTTGGCGGAAGAATATGATTATGTGATTGTTGATGAGTTTCAAGATACTAATAAATTGCAGCTTGATTTTCTTGTCAGGCTTGCTAGAAAAGGCAGTATTACGATTGTTGGAGATATTAACCAGAGCATTTATAGATTTAGGGGAGCGTATAGAGAAAATCTAGCTTTGTTTAAAAAATATTTTTCTGTAAATGAAAATGATATTTTCACTCTTGCTTTGTCTTATAGGTCGCCTAATAAGGTTTTAAGAGTTGCACATAAATTAATTTTAAATAATTATGAAAATCCAGAGGAATGTTTTTTTGTTGAAAATTTCTATGGGAAAGAAGGAGAAAAAGTCAGAGTTTTTGAGCTTAAAGACAGCAGGGAAGAGGCAAGAAAAATTGTTGAGATAATTCAAGAGGAAATGGGAAATGGAACTCCTTTAGAAGAAATATGCGTTATGTTCAGGGTGCATCAGTATGGGAGAATAATAAGAAAAGCATTAGAAGAGGCCGGAATTCAGTATCATGCTGTGTCAAAGACTTCACTATTAAAGCAGAAATCTGTAAAAACAGCTTATGATTATCTTGCCATTCTTAATAAATTAAAGAAAGCCGGAAAAGGAGGCGAGCAGGCGTGGTGGGATTTAGTTTATAGGCTTGATTTTCAGCAGAAAGACTTAATTGCAATAGGAAAAGCAATCAAGGCTTTTATAGGCGGGAGAAACAGAAGCATGAATGATAATACAAATGACAAGATTGAGAATTTCCGGAATGAAGAAAAGACTTTATCGGAATATCTTTTTACAAATTTGATTAAGTTTGAGCTTAGTGGGTCCGGAAAGATTGCAGCAAAAGTGCTTGTTGAAAAAATAAAAATGATGTTAGAATTTGCTGATAAGAAGGCTTCAGAGCTTTTGCTTGAAGTTTATAGAATATCCGGATTGGCAAATGAGCAGAAAACTATTGAAGAAAAAGAAGCAATGCTGAATTTGTACAAGTTCCATGACATTGCAAAATCTCATGAAGAGCTTTATGACAATGATTTGGAAAATTTTCTTTATTATCTTAATGTTTTGCAGGAATTGGGAATTGAGATTGAAGCCGCCCAATTGGAAGAAAAAGGAGTTAGACTGATGACTTCTCATGCAACCAAAGGGCTGGAATACGGGGTTGTTATAATTACAAATTGCGCTCAAGGAAGATTTCCTCTGGAGAAATATTCAAACAATAATTTAATTCCAACTGAGCTGCTGCCCGAAGTTAAAAATGAATTGAAAGACTTGAGTGATGAAGAAAAAGAGGAATTTGTTTTAAAATATGAGAAATATCATCATCTTTTGGAAGAAAGGAGATTAGCATATGTTTCATTTACAAGAGCAAAAGAAAAGTTGATTTTGACTTTTGCAGATAAATATGGAGAAAAAAAAGTAATTCCATCTGTTTTTCTTGATGAAATTTTCTATGTTAATAACGAGAATATTTTATTTGAAAAGGATTTTGAGGAAAAATACAGGGAGCACGAGATGAAAGAAAAGCAGATTTATTTTTCACGATTGTTAGACGCAAGTGATTTTGAGATTCAGCTGGAAAATCTGGCTAATCTTGCGTTTACGCAAAATGAAAAAGAAGAGAAAAAGCATCAGAGATTCTCGCCTTCAGCATTGCTTTTATTTAATAAATGTCAGAAGGAATTTGAATATAAATATTTGTATAATATGCCTGAAAGAAAGACAATTTCCTGGGAGGCAATGAGGCTTGGAAGCTTTGTCCACATGATTTTAGAAAAAGGAGTAAATGCCGGTTTTAAAAATGCGGAGGATTTTCTACTTCTTGCAAAGGAAATGCATTTTGAGGAAGAATGGGAAGGTTTGGAATTAGAGGAAGCTGAAACTCTTATTAGAGTATTTTTTGAAAGGCATAAAGGAAGGTACAATCAGGAAAGCAAGACAGAGCAGTATTTGCCTTTGAAGCTTGCAGGAATGGATTTTATTGGCTTTGCTGACAGGATTGATTTTTCTTTATCTGGAGCGACAATTGTTGATTATAAAACAGGAAGGACTGTTATAGCTTCAAGGGATAGAAATTTGCAGCTTGGCTTTTATGCTCTTGCCGCCAAGGAAAAATACGGCGAAGTCAGGAAGGTTGTTCTTGACATGCTAAAGCAGGAAAGGCCTTTGGAGTTTGAAATTGACAATGACGGCAATGCTAAATGCATAACATCAAAGTTTATTGACGGATTTAATATTTATGAAATTAAAGAAGAACTGATTGCAACCGCGCAAAAAATACAGGAAGCTTATGCTAAGGGATTTAAGCCCTGCTCTATTGAGAAAAACTGCGATTTCTGCAACGAGTATGTTTATGGACTATAATCGCTGTATTCGTTGCGGTACCTTCAACTTTTGCAAGATTGAAGGTTTTGCAATGAGTAT
>CAZJEV010000055.1:0-6288 GCA_964545215.1 Candidatus Woesearchaeota archaeon | reverse complement strand
TGAGCACCACGCGTCACTTAGAAGCCTTGCCCTTTAGGGCAAGGAGTATGTCACTAGGATTTTTTTTAGATAATAATATTAATGCTGGATTAAATGAAGGATTGACTGGAAAGTTAATTTTAAATCAAGAATCAATAGAATGGAATTATTCTTATACAAAAGCAATATATAATACAAAAAATGAATGCGTTGATGTTTTAATAAAATGCGAGAATGGGAAAGTTATTGAGATTGAGCCAATTTCACAACTTAAGAAATACGAAGAGGATTGGGAAGATGTTAGAAATAAAACAGAGGGGTTTTGTAGTTAAGATTAGTTATGAGATATTGATATGTGAAAGGATTTAATGACTGTTTTTGTTTGCTCATCAATAAAACAAAAAAGGTTAAAAATAAGATTTAGGAAATCTTAAGAAAGCAAGGTTTTTGCTCTCAGCAAAAAGGTTAAAAATGCGTTTTTACTAGGGAGTTAATGGACTTAGGAAAATTATCTAAGGAAAGGAAATATGTTTCTGAGATAACTAATGGGGATGATGGGAAAAAAGTAATTGTTGCGGGATGGCTTTATGATTCAAGAGATTTAGGAAAAATAAGATTTATTATTTTAAGGGATATTTCCGGAGAAATTCAGATAACTGCTGTTAAGAATGAAACTAACAAAAAGATTTTTGAGCTAATGGGAAAAACAAGCAGGGAGAGCGTTATTGTTATTTCCGGAACTGTCAAAAGGAGCGACAAGGCTCCTGGAGGAAGGGAAATAGCTCCGGAAAAAATAGAAGTTTTAGCAGAGGCTGAATATCCTCTACCTATTGATGTTTCGGATTTTTCTAAAACTGAATTGCCTAAGAGATTAGATTATAGATTCTTGGATTTACATAGGAAAAGGACGCAGGCGATATTCAGGATTCAAACGGTTATAGCGGGAGCTTTTAGAGAATATTTTTATGAAAAAGGGTATATGGAATTGCAGCCTCCGTGCATTATAAGTGCGGCTTCTGAAGGAGGAACAGAATTATTTCCAGTGCAATATTTTGAGCAAAAAGCATATTTAGCTCAAAGCCCGCAGTTATATAAGCAGATGCTTGCGTGTTCCATTGAAAAAACATTTATGATAACTCCTATCTGGAGGGCTGAAAAGCATAACACTCCGAGGCATATTAATGAAATTAGACAGATGGACATAGAAGTTGCTTTTTTGAATCAGGAAGGAATTATGAAGGAGCTTGAGGAAGTAGTTAAGCATATTGTTGAGAAAGTTATTGAGAATTGCAAGGCTGAAATAAAGCTTTTAGGTGTTAAATTGAAGATTCCCAAAGGAGTTTATTTGAGCTATGAAGAGGCTATAAAGAAAGTAAATGGTAAAATAGGAGATGATTTCACGCCAGAGCAAGAAAGGAAATTATGTGCTATGTATCCTGGAGATATTGTATTTACTCATTCATGGCCTAGCTCTATAAAGCCTTTCTATATAATGCCGGAAGGAGAAGATAAGGATGCTAAATTAAGCGAAGGTTTTGATGCTTTATATGGGGGTGTTGAAATATGCTCCGGAGGGCAGAGAATTCATTTGCCGGAATTGTTAATTGAGAGGCTAAAAGCTAAAGGGCTAAATCCTAAAAGTTTTAAGAGCTATATTGATTCCTTTAGATATGGGGCCCCGCCTCATTCTGGATGCTCTATTGGACTTGAAAGACTTACTCAAATCATATGCGGATTAGATAACATAAAAGAAGCGACTTTATTCCCAAGAGACAGAGATAGATTAACTCCTTAAGACTTCTAAAGTTCGCTTTATAAGCGAACTTTCTGTTTGGTGTGTAAGTATTTTATCTGGAATTGTAATTATGTTTTGAGTTGTTTTCTTTTTACATCTATTTGCTGCAATCTCGCAGAAGCTCCCTGAGGGTTTAACTTAAATAAGTTCATAATGTCAAGCATTTTTGTTATGATTTCTTCATAGGTTTCATTTTTATATTCTTTTAAGTTATCCAGCCTTGCTTTTATCTTTTTTGACAGCTTAATTGTTGTTATTTCATTAACCATATTATAGTATACTAAAGTATACTATTTAAATTTTAACTTTATCTTTAAAAATAACTTATAATTTCAATAAGATTTAAGTATACTAAAGTATATTGAATAATAGTATATACTTATAGAATTAGATTTATAATATACTAAGGTATACTTTAGTATAGAAAGATTTAAATATAAGTTTGTCTTATATAAATTATGCTTTATTTCCATAAGAAATAAAGGGGGTTGATATAATATGATAATAAAAAATTTAATTAATGATTTTTCAGAGAAATTGTTTAGTATTGACTCTCTGGGAAAAAGAGGATGATTTTTGAGGTATTTGAGCTTTAATGCTCGGTGCCTCTTTTATTTTAAAAAATGTTGCAGAGCAAAATGGTGGAAAAATTGCCTGAAAATGAAGAGTGTGAAATAACTTCTAAATTAAAAGAGTGGATGATGCATTGGGGGCTTTTAAAGGAGAGTGAGTTTGATAATCTTTATAAGAATTCTTTATTAACAGATATGGAGTTAAGATTGATTGAGAACTCTTATGAAATACCTGTATTTAGGGTAGTTAATGGCCTGAACATGAGGAACAGACTTAAATTATTTGATGAGCTTCTGGCTTATAGGGCTTATGATACATCAGAAAAAATAGAATTTTTACAAAGTGAAAGATATTGGATTGATAAGGCTGTTAGAAATGTGCAAGATAGAGAAAGAGCAAGACTCGGAAGAGAGCTTGAAGAAAATGAGTCTACTTATATAAGGCATAAAGTTGCTCATAATTCTCCGATTAAGAGATTACATAAAGCAATTTTTTATTTAAAGCATAATGTTTTAGGATATAACGATAGGGATTATAGTTATAGAGAAGCCGCTTAATCTATTGAATGTGGGCAGTAAAGTTATCTTTTGGGTTCAACATTTACGCTAAGTTTAATCAAATCTAATCATCTATTCTCCCCTAATTCTAGATTAACTCCTGCTCTTTCAGAAGGAACTTCATCTGTGGTAGAATAGTGAAGAAGATGTTTGTGAGTATAAAATGCTGAGAAGCATTAAATAACTTTATAAATTCTTATTTTCTGCTTTTAAAATGGATACAGTTAGTGAGAAAGAAAAGGAGAAAATAAAAGAAGAAGCAAAGCAAATTTTAGATAATTTTAGCAAAGTCCTTGAAAAAGTTAAAATTAAAGAAATTAAAAAATCTGAAAAAAAGGAAGTTGGAGGGTTTAGAGAGGAAGGCCCTGGAAAGCTTGGAAGCGGGGATTTCAGAAAAAGGATGTTTGAGAATGCACCTATAAAAGATGGGGATTTTATAATTGCGGAGAAGAAAAAATGGAGTTGACCGAGATAATAATATGAAAATATGTTCATCTGGATGAAATGATTTAATGATTAGATAATTTAAAATGATGAAAAACAACAAAAATAAAATAAATAAGGATAATGTAAAAAGTAAAAAAGGATTTTCTGAGAGCCAGATTGAGAAAATGGTTGATAATGCAGTTGAAAAAATTGATGAGTTGAATAATGAAATTAATGATAACGATGATTCTACTGATGATGTGGGAAAAGGCATTGAAATAAAGACATCAAAGCCGATATCTGATTTGAAGAAGGGAGATAAAATAAAGATTGATGGAAAGGAATTGGAAGTTGATGCGCATTATGTTTTAGTTGACCATGGAAATACAAAAGAAATGGCAATTGAGATTTTTGGTAAAGATGATAAGGATTATCAGATAAGATATTTTGATGACCAAGCTGAATCAACTTTGGAATTATATGAATTGGAAGAAATTATGTATGTTAAGAAGACCTTTAAGAAGGTTGAGTGGTAAAATGAGGTTTTATGCACAAGTGGTAGATACAGAAGGAAATATAATTTGGCGTTAGGAGAATGCTGAACATTAGAAGCAGAAGATTTAATAATTCTTTTTTTGATTGAAAGGGATGAAACTTGCTGATAAAGTTAAAAAATATCTTGATAAAATAAAGAAAGAAAATCCTAAAATTAATGCAATATTGTATCTAAATGAGAATGCTTTGAAAGAGGCGAGAGAAATTGATAATAGAGTTGAGAAGACAGGAAAAAAAGGAAGGCTGCATGGTTATGTTATTGCGGTGAAGAGCAATATTAATGTTCTTGGATTGCCTGCGAATTGCGCTTCTAAAGTGCTTGAAAATTACATTTCTACTTATGACGCAAGTGTTATTAAGAAAATTAAGGAAGAAGATGGCGTAATTATTGGAATGACAAATATGGATGAGTTTGCTGCGGGTTCAAGCGGGGAAAACAGCGCTTTTGGTGCAACTGAAAATCCTTCTGCTCCTGGAAGAATTCCTGGAGGCAGCAGTTCCGGAAGTGCTGCTAGTGTTGCAGCCGGCTTTTGCGATGTTGCATTAGGAAGCGATACAGGAGGAAGCATAAGAAATCCTGCTTCGCATTGCGGAATTATAGGAATAAAGCCTTCATATGGAAGAGTAAGCAGATATGGGCTAATTGATTTGTCAATGTCATTGGATCAGATAGGGCCGCTTGCTAAAAATGTTAGCGACGCCGCTTTACTGCTTGACATAATTTCCGGAAAGGATGAAAGAGATACAACAACTTTTGAGTCTTTACCTATTAAAATTGAAAATATTGGAAAAATAAAAATAGGAGTTTTAAAAATAAAAGGAGTTGATTACAAAATACAGGAATTAATTGATGGTAAAATTGAGGAAATTAAGAAAAAATTAAAATGGGATGTTAATGAGATTAATATAAAGCATATTGACTTGGCTGTTGAGACTTATTATCCTTTGGTTTATGCTGAGTTTTTTTCTGCAACTCGGCGTTTTGATGGGCGGCGTTATGGGCATAAAATTGAGGATAAAGCAGGAAAAGAAGTTTTGCGAAGAATTCTTGGAGGAAGTGAAATAACAAAAGCTGAATTTTCCGGGAGATATTATAAGAAAGCCCTTGAAGTTAAGGAAATTATTAAAGGAGAATTTGAAAATGCTTTTAAAAATGTTGATTGCATTATTTTGCCGACATGCCCAGGATTGCCTTGGAAAATTGGCTTAGGATTAAAAATGAAGCCAGAGGAAGTTTATGCTTATGATGCCTTGACAATTCCTGCAAATCTGGCCGGGATTTGCGCTGTTTCAATTCCTGCTGGAAAAATTAATGGAATTCCTGTCGGAATGCAGATATTTTGCAGGAAAGGACAGGATGGAAAGATGCTTTCAATTGCCAGGAAAATTGAGAAACTTAATTAGAAGGTTTAAATATTAGTTATACAATGTATAACTATGACAACTATACAAGCAAAGGTAAAGAAATGGGGGAATTCACTCGCAGTAATTATCCCAAGTTTTGTAGCAGAAACTGGGAAAATAAAAGAGAATGACAATATAAGGCTAATTATCGTACAAGATTCTAGAAAAGCATTGAAAGAAACTTTTGGCATGTTAAAGGGGAAACTTGCTAAATCTGCACAGCAAATGAAGGATGAGCTTAGAAGAGAACTCTATAACGATTGAAGATAAAGAAGAGGAAGCTATTAAAAGTTTATTTTTTGATACTTACGCTTTTCTTGAAATATTAAAAGGAAATGAAAATTATGAAAAATATTCTGATGTTGTGGTTGTTGCAACTAAATTAAATCTTTTTGAGTTATATTTGAAGATTATGCGGGAAGAAAGCGAAGAAAATGCCGATAAGGTTTTTGAGAAATATTATCCATTTACGAAGGATTTTGACGGAAATGTAATAAAAGAAGCAGTTAAATTAAAGATGCAAATAAATAAGAGAGATATTTCAATGACTGATTGCATAGGATATTGTTTTTCAAAGCAGTTAGGGATAAAATTTTTAACAGGGGATAAGGTTTTTGAGAATATGGATGATGTAGAGTTTGCGAAATAATTGAAGCTGGCTAAATGTTTAAATAGTAAATAGCATATAAATAATATAAATGGCTGATGAAATATTAACTGAAAATAAAAGATATGAAGAGGATTATCAAATAGCAAGGAATATATCAGAGCTTGCTGAGCTTCTTTTTCGCGGTTATAGCACTTTCCCAATGCCAATTTCTTCAAGACAAAAAAGTCCCTTAAGGCAAGATAATATGTTATATGTTGGGGGTGCGGGATGGGTTTCATTATATTCGGATTAAGGAATGTAATCAGAGAACAATTAAATCTATATTAATAAATCTAGGTGATTGATGCATTTTGGCACCAAAAAAGCTTATAAAATAGCTAAAATACGAA
>CAZJEV010000054.1:0-6316 GCA_964545215.1 Candidatus Woesearchaeota archaeon | reverse complement strand
AAAATGAAGCTTTTTATATGCACAGGAGGAAAAGGAGAAAGGCTCTATCCCTTAACAAAAGACATTCCGAAGCCGTTAGTTAAGATAGCTGGCAGACCTATTCTTTATCATACAATACAATGGGCAAAAAAGCACAATATTAAAGACATAGTAATGATGAACGGTCATAAAGCAGAAAAAATAATTGAGCATTTCAAAAATGGTGGAGATTTCGGTGTTAATATTATACATTCCAATGAACCTTATCCCCTCGGCAGTGGAGGGCCATTAAAATTTGCTGAAAAACATATAGATGGTCGCTTTGTTTATATTTCAGGAGATATTTTTTGCAATGTTAATTTAAATAGAATGCTGGAATTCCATGATAAAAATAATGCAAACATGACAATTCATGTCCATAAGTCCTTGCATCCTCATGATTCCGACATATTGCAGATTGATGGAGCTGGGAGAATTATTAAATTTGTCTCAAAACATGATGAGCATACTGGCGCTGGAGATTTATCTAATTCCGGTTTATGCATTATTGAGCCAAAAGTAATTGAGCTAATTAACAAAGACGTCTTTACTTTTGAAACATATTTATATCCAAGAATATTGGGGAGCAATTTAAGATTTTTTGCATATAATACTGATGAATTTATTTTAGATGTTGGAACATTTGATAGAATAAAGCAATGCGAAGAATTTCTGGCCAACCATCCAGAACTATTATCATGAAATTCAATTTAAACAAGCATATCAACAATAATATCAGTTAGCTTTGGATTTCCTGCTATAAACCCCGCTTCTCTTCTTTCAGGATTATAATGTCTGTATTCTAAACTATCAAGGGGTTTTACTGAGCCTTGATGCATTTCATAAAATATTATTTTTCCTCTTGCTTCCTCAACGATTAATTTACCGGCTGCCCAGTCCCATGGGCATTGTAAAGGCTGCACTAGTGCATCTGCTCTGCCGGATGCAACAAGTCCTAATGCCAAAGCGCAAGAGCCGTTTACATTCATTGTCCTTGCTTTATCTCCAAGGCGCGTCAAAAGTTTATTGTGCTTGGGATACTTTGTAAAAAAACAGTCTGGTCCTACTATAACATAGCTATCTCTCAAATTGCGATTTGCTACCTCTATTCTTTTTGTTTTATCTCCATTTTTCATATAAGCTCCCTTTCCTGATGAAGCATAAAAAAGAGTCCCGCCATTTATTTTCGGAGCAAAAATAGCTCCTGCTTTATGCAATAGCTTATCAACATATCCAATTGATATTGCCCATTCATAATGCCCAATACTAAAACTGCTGGAGCCATCCAATTCATCTATGATATATACTCTTGACGAACGCAAACTTTCCAATTTCTCTGCAGAAATCAATCTTTCTCTAAATCTTTTATCTTTAACATTTTCTTCTGTTATAAAAAAAGATTCTTTATCTCCAGACAGAGCTTTAAGAATAGCTTTTTGTGACTTATAATCAGAGCCGCTGACAACAGCGTGGTGCCCTACATACATATCTTCTTTTGTCTTAACTTTTTTTGCTCTATAGTCTTTTATTGCTTTGCCACCTGCTAGCGCACCCTTTATGCAATTTTTAAGATAAAAATTCATTTTAAAAAGTTCTGTTTCAATTTTTTCTATGTTTAAGGCGTATTATAAACATTTATATCTTTCATTATAAGTTTATTTATAAAGGACATAGAGAAGTAATTTTGATGAAAAATAAAAAATTTGGTGCTAAAAGAGGAAAATGAAGGCAGTCATATTGGCGGGAGGTTTTGGAAAAAGACTGAGAATCGCATTGGAAGATATTCCCAAACCAATGGCTCAAATAGCTGGGAAGCCTTTCTTGGAGCATCAAATAAGATTCTTAAAAGACCAGGGGGTAAATGAGATTGTGCTGTGTGTTTATCACATGGCTGATAAAATAAAATCCTACTTTGGAGACGGAAGGAAATTTGCAGTTGATATAACATATTCGGAAGAAGAAAGCCCTTTAGGAACCGCGGGCGCAATAAAAAAAGCGGAAAAATATCTTAAGGGCGGCACTTTCCTTGTTCTAAATGGAGATACCTATTCCCAAATTAATATAAGAGATTTTATTGAATTTCATAAAGCAAAAAAAAGCGAATATACTATGTGTCTTACTACATCAAGAAATGCTCTCGCTTCAGGAAATGTTATTCTGCAAGAAGACAAGATATCTGATTTTGTAGGAAAAGAGGATACTGACTCTGAATATATAAATAGCGGGGTATATCTTTTGGAACCGAAAATATTTGATTTGATAAAGCAGAATCAAAATGTCTCTCTTGAAAGAGAAATATTTCCAAGATTGGCTAAAGAAGGTCTGCTTTACGGATACAAATATGAAGGATATTTTATAGATATTGGACTTCCGGAGACTTATCATCAATTCAAACAGGACGTCTTGAATTTATTGTGCATAAAAGTAAAAAGCACTTTAAGAGAGGCTATGCAAAAAATAGATCGCACCGGCATTCCTGTACTGCTTATTGTTGATGAGCAAAAAAGACTTCTTGGCACGCTAACCGAGAATGACATTAAACAGCTTCTTCTTAGCGGAGGAGACTTGTTGATTGAAGCTGGCAAGGTTATGAACAGGCGCCCGCTGACTTCAAAAATAGGAGTTACTAAGGAGCATCTTGCAACTTTGTTTAATCTTGGAGTTAATCACATACCCCTATTAGACGATTCCGGCATAGTAAAAGATCTTATGTTCTACACAGAAGAAATAAAAACTAAACAATTCCCAACTTTGCGCGGCAAAGCTCCATTAAGGATAAGTTTTGCTGGAGGAGGAACTGACATACCTTATTTTTTTGATAAATATGGGGGCGCGGTAATAAATGCGACTATTGACAAATACTGTTATGCTACGATTATCAAAAGAGCTGACAAAAAATTGATTATTGATTCTGATTTGACGCAGGAGACAGATATGATAGTCGGATCCGTAAATGATTTAAAATATGATGGGAATCTGGATTTAATAAAGTCTGTTATAAATTTGATGAAGCCCGATTTTGGATTTGAGCTTTATTTGCATAATGACTTGCCCCCGGGCAGGGGCCTTGGTTCATCTGCGAGCATGGCTGTGCTTGTTGCAAGTCTTCTTAATCAATTGATGGAAACTAATTACGATGCATACAAAATTGCTGAAATTGCATATAGAGCTGAAAGAGAGGAGCTTAAGATAAAAGGCGGATGGCAAGATCAGTATGCCGCACTGACAGGAGGCTTTAGTTTCATTGAATTTAATGGAGAAAAGAATATAATCTATCCTTTAAGGTTAAAAGAAGACGCCATAAACGAATTAAATCAGGGGCTCTTATTATGCTATGTGGGAAAACAGCATAATTCCGGAGAAGCCCATACGAAGCAGGAAGAGTCTTTCAGAAAAAATGAAGAAGAATCCGCAAGAATCCTGCAGATGATGAAAAAAACAGCTATTGACATGAAAGACACTTTATTGACAAATAAGCTGGATATATTCGGAAAACTGCTCTATGAATCCTGGGATCACAAAAAACTTCTTTCTCCCAGCATTTCAAATGAACTTGTGAACAAACTTTATGAAACTGGCTTGAACAACGGAGCTGACGGAGGAAAATTGCTTGGCGCGGGAGACGGAGGGTATATTCTCTTCCATTACAACCCGCAAAAAAGAAATCAGCTAACAAGAGCACTGAAAAATGCCGAAGGAGAAGTCATGAGCTTCAACTTTGATTTTTCAGGAACAAAGATATGGGCAGTAAAGTAAATTTATTCAAATTTGCTGAAATATTCGTGCAGCTTATCCGAAATATAATTCAAGTCTTCTTTTGAGAGGTACTGATGAATGCCAAAATGCAGCCCGTTATTGCCAACGTATTCTGCTTCGGGAAAATCTCCTAATTTATAGCAAAGATATGAGAATGCCTTATGTTGCGTCGGAATGCTTCCAAAATTTCTCTTGCATTTTATTGAATTATCTTCCAGAAATTTGTAAAGAGCTGAATAATTATATTTTGGATCTTTCAATGTTACAGAAAATGCGTGAGCGCATACAACGTCGCTCTCTTCTTCAAGATTAAACCAAGCGTACTTCTTTAAATCCTCTACTTTTTTAAGCAGATAATAAAGATTCTCTTTTCTCTTGTTAAATACCTGCCAAAATTCTTTTATTCCTGCTAAACCAAGAGATGCTTCCATATCGTTCATCTTTGAATTTAATCCGAAGCGGATATGGTCAAAATAAAGACCTTCCCTGCCATGATTTCTTATTGTTCTTAAAATTGAAGATATCTCTTCATTGTTTGTGGAAATCATACCGCCTTCTCCGCAACAGATTAAATGCGCTATATAATAGCTAAAGACTGTCATGTCGCCCCAGTGACCTACAAACTTTCCTTTGTATTTTGCGCCGTGTGCTTCACAAGAATCTTCTATTACCATTAAACTATGTTTTTCAGCGATTTCCATAATTTTGTCCATTTTGCATGGTTTGCCCATAGTATGCACGACAAGTATCGCTCTGGTTTTGGGAGTTATTTTTTCTTCTATCTTGTCAGGATTCATATTTAAAGTATGTTTTTCTATATCAACAAAGACGGGCTTAAATCCGGCAGCCCTTATGGCATTTGCCGGAGCGATAAAGGCCAGGGCAGGCATTATTATTTCATCTCCTATTTGGGCCCCGAAGTCGTATAAAGAAATGCAGGCGTTGATATCAGCGTCTGTGCCAGAGCTTGTTGCCACATTGTGCTTGTAGTCAAAGAGCTTGCCCCATTCTTTCTCAAACTGTTTTACTTTCTGCCCCATTGACACCCAATTTGTTTTTATTGTGTCCATTAGGTGGCTTATTGCCTCTTTCTCTACTCTTAAGTCTCCGAACTCTATTCTCATATTATTTTGTTCCTGGTATTCCTGCAAAATCTGAGCCTATATGGTATAAGTCAGGAATCTCAATTAGAATTGTTGATTTGCCGCTATTCAATGCTTGTTGATAGGCTGGAATTATATCCTCTTTTTTTGTTAATTTGACTACATCAACATTTGTTAGCATCTTTTTCAGGGCTTCTGAATGATCCTGGCAGTGCTGCGGCCCAGGAAATAAAGGCTTGATGCTTCCAACAGCCGTTCTTATTATTACTTTTGGCTTGAATTGCCCCTGCGACATTAACTCTATTTTATCCATGTGATTGACTAACTGATTTATTCCTAAAATCATAAAATCCATGCGCGGGAATATTGATACTGGAATAAACCCTTCCAATGAAAGACCTGTTGACATACCCATTTGCACATCTTCAAAAACAGGCAACTCTATCCTTTTATCTTCAGGAATTCCCTCAAGAGTCTTGAACAGAGCAGTACCTTTGTATGCAACTGCCTGTCCGATAAAAATTACTTTTTCATTTTGCGCTAATAAGAGCATTGCCTTCTTTAATTCATCAAAATAATCTCCCATTAAAACACCACCCAGACCCCGAATCCGTAGTGGGGATAATTTCTCCCATATTTATATCTCAAAATATTGTTTCCGGAGTCTTTTTCTCCCCAAACTTTTTGTGTCGGTGAATCTACGCTCCAACCATTATCTTCTACAATAAAGTTTATTGGCAGATCATGCCTTCTTGCATATTTTGTGCATTCGTGAAAAACTCCGCTTTCTGCAGCCATATCTCCGCAGAATGCCCAGACTTTCCTATTTTCTCCTTTTAGTTTAACTGCCATAGCGGCACCAAGCGCTATGGGAAGAGTCCCGCAAACCAGAGAGGAAGTAACGAATTTATGCTCTTTATTCATAATATGAATGCTATGATTTGCGAGCACTTCTTTAAGAAGCCAATCTCTAGGAATTCCCTTTAAAAGAGCGTGATAATGACTTCTATAAGTAGTAAATACCCAATCTTCTTTCCCTATATCTTTAAAAATTGCTATAAGATGCTCTTCATTTCCGCCTGAAGCATGAACAGGAGAGCGGATTTGCTTATTTACATATAAATTCTCCACTTCTTTTTCAAATGAAATCAAGTCTTCTTTTGTTAATCCTGTTATCATACTTTATCTTTGATTTAAAGCCCTATTTAAGTTTTTTGTAATTTTAATATAGTATTTGTTATATCAAAGAATAGATATATTTTTATAATTCAGTTTTTTACAGAGCAGATAATGAAGATTGCATTTTTTGAGGTTGGAAAGGAAGAAAAAGAATTTTTTTCAAATGCTCTGGGGAATCAGGAGCTTGTCTTTTATGAAGACAGGTTTGATGAGAAAAATTCTGGGAAAATAAGAGACGTGGATATATTGTGCATTTTTAT
>CAZJEV010000053.1:6221-6626 GCA_964545215.1 Candidatus Woesearchaeota archaeon | reverse complement strand
TAGATTTATATATATCCGCCAGTTCACCTGTTCTTTTCATTAATCTCTTGACCTGGCACTCATAAATCCCCGGATCAGAAAATATCGCCCCATAAATCAATGCATTTTCTGTATCATCTTCATAATATAAAGTCTGTTTATTCTTCTTAACGGCCCGCGCTTCAAGATTAATATCAACATCGCATCCTGTATTAGTGAAACATATTTTTTTGCTTTCTCTTTTGCACTCTTTAATCCCGCTTGTCGCATTTAACCCTTTTAGATTTAAATTTTGTAGTTCTTCTTTATGGGCTATTTTTTTTTTTTTATTTTCCTCTAAAGTTTTATTTGATTTATCTTTTTCTTTCTTTATATTTTTTATATTATCTATTAATTTTTTTATATCTTTATTTAATTTCTCTTTTT
>CAZJEV010000053.1:0-6211 GCA_964545215.1 Candidatus Woesearchaeota archaeon | reverse complement strand
TAACAAAGCAATATTCCTCATTAGCAGGCCATAAAATCAATACATTTGCAGTTTTGTAAGGCATTATAAAAGGCTTTGAAAATGCTGTTATTTCTTTCCCTTCAATCACACCCATAGAGAATATGTATTTATTTTTAAAACTGCTCGGCACTCCGGGATATTGCCAATCATTTCCTATTCCGCTTTTTGACGCGATGCTTATTTTTTGCTCTCCAAAATTTCCAAGGCTTTCGCATTCGTTATATACTCTTGTCTCTCCCGGAAATTTTATCAGGCTTGTTTTGCCTTCTTCAATTCCAGATTCAAGAGGGTTTAAAATTACTCCAAGCTGTTTCCCTGCTTCTGTATCTCGGATTTGCCTCTCGCTTTTTACAAGCTCTGTTGACGCATAAATTGCCAGGAATATTATTACTGCTCCAACTATTATTGCAAACATCCAGCCAAAACCGAATTCAAATCCTCTTTTGTTCATCATTTTTGCCTGATAGCCAATAATAATACATCTTTTGATATTAGCTTATATTTATAAACTGCCTTAATTAGCTCATTGCTTCTGGAAAAGGGAGAATCTCTTTTTCTTTCATAATAAGTATATAGAATAGTTTTAATTCCCTGTTCTTCTAAATATTTTATAACCGGAACAAAATCGCTATCCGAAGAGATAATAATAATCTTTTTGATATTTTTATATTTTATAGAGATACTAATTAAATCCATTGCCAAAAGCACATCTACTACTTTTTGATGATATTGAAACTTCCCATTGATTTTTAATCTTTGGCATCTTCCCTATCTGGCAATTACTCCTTTTTCTTTTAGCTTGTTTATGAACTTGTCATAGCCTCTCTTTCTTAATTCTTCTTCTTTTGTGGATTTTGAACTCTGAAAGGGAGGGGAAATATATATATGAACTTTTTCGCAATTTAGCTTTTCTTTTTCTGCTAGGATTTCACTTAAAATTATCCTATCAAATTTTATATATTTCCCTTCCCCCAAATACTTGCTCAATTTAGAAAGAAATGCATCATCAATAAAGACCAGAGGGGCATTATCCTTGCCTATAGAGAAAAATGACTCATCCGGCGACCTTTTCAGATCACCGGGGGGCATATTATTGCTATAATCTTTTGTAGGTTTATAAATTTTTTGTTGTTTTACCTCATAAGTTATCATATTATTAATTCTCACTCAATTTTACAAGCCTGTCAAACCTATTTTTAGTCAATTTGACATTTATTTCTCCATTTTTAACATGGGCGCAAAAGAATTTTTCTGTTTCAGCATGCTCTAAAGTATAAGTAAATGAATCCTTGCATCCTTTGTTTATAGGATAAAATAGCATGTTGCTGTCAGTGCTGTAAAGTTTAAACTCCTCAAAAGCTTTTTCATCTTCTCCTGAAAATTGCTGGCTTGAATTTCCAAAGCATACTTTTTCCAGGCTTTCCGGTACTTTTCCATTAAATATCTTAGAAGTCAGATCTTCAGCCCAGGCTTTGTCAATTGCATTTTGCAGCTCTCTTTCAAAAAGCTTGCATGAAATACTCCCTTCATGAGCGACAAATTTTTGTATTACGTATACGGCAACTGCTATTGTGACAATAATTATTATTATAGAGAAAATCATGCCAAATGATATCTGGATTTGCCCTCTTTCGTCCATTATCACATTAAAAAACCAATATAATTAAAGCTTTCTGAAAGCTTTAATTTTTAATCACTAAATAAAAGATGTCTCATCTTAAACAACTCATTTATTTTTTCTTAATTTTATGATTATAGAGAAGTTGCGGAAATTAGTTGATTAAGTGAGTAATCATCTCTGATGAACTAAGTTTCTACCTATTTTTCAATTCTCTAATAATTTTTTTATTGCTTGTTTTACAGTTTTATAATCCATCCTGTTTCCGTAATAAGTAAGGGAAATTGCCTTCTAGTATTTTTGAAGATATTTTTCAGATTTCTATCATTTTTCCAAGCCTTTCAAAGTTCCAGAGACTCTTAATATCTTTCCCCTTCCAGCAGATTCAAAAGCCGCCCCGATGTCATTTACAGATTTTCTCTCAACCGCAAGAATAATTCTGCCTTTAGATTCAAGGAAAATTGGGCTTGCTCTCGCCCATCCTAAAATTCCGATATAATCCAAAATAATCTTTTCGGCTTCTGCTTTTTCAGAAAAATCTAAAAGAATATAATGTCTTTTTACTCTTGCACTTGGATTTAGCCTTTTCATTTTATTCTATTATTGTCTGATTTACCATGATGTTCACAGTTTTCCTGATGGAATTGCTTTCTAAAGCAAATCCAAGCCCCTCTGCATTTCCAACCTTAAAATTATTTATTCCGACAACTTTTCCTTGTATGTCAATTAATGGGCCTCCAGAATTGCCCGGATTCAGAGAAACATCTGTCTGGACATATTCCGCCAGCCCGTTAGGCCCCGTTCTGTCAAGAGCAGATATAATTCCCTGAGTTACAGTAAATGAAAGCCCGAGAGGATTCCCGATTGCAATGACCTTTCTTCCAACTTCTAAATTATCAGAATCTTCTAATTTTAGAGCATGATGCTCTCCCTCTATTTTTAATAAAGCCAAATCTCTTAATTTATCCTGCCCGATTAATTCTGCCGGGATAATTTTTCTGTCATAAGTTAATACGGCAATTTTTCTTGCATCCAAAACTACGTGCGCATTAGTAACTACATATCCATTTTCATTTACGATAAATCCGGTCCCGCTGCTCTTTTCAGTCCCAACGCTTACAACTCCTTTTACAGAATCTTCAATTATTCCTGAAAAGTCTTCTCTTCCTGCTTTTAACGTCTGAATTTCCTTATCAAAGCTTACTTGCTGCACTTCAAGCGCCTTGACAATATCATTAAAGTTTTTCTGATACTGCGCGTCATATGTCTCCAGAAGCCTCTGGAATTCTTTAGAAGTGCTCTGCAATTGCTGGCTAAAATCTTTTTTAATATTCTCCATGGAAGAATCAAATTTTGCAAACTGCGAGCTTATACTTATAAAAGTTATTGTTTGTATTATTAAAAGTATAACTACGGCCGCATACAGAATATTTCTGTGCTTTTCATGTTTCCTATGCTCGTGAATTTCTTTAACTTCCATTTTTATTTTATTCCACTCTCTTAATAAAAGTATTAATCTTTTAAAAACTTATTTAAACTCTCTTTCTTTCATTAAGACTGAAAATGAAGATTCATACTATAGGTGGCTACAACGAAGTCGGGAAGAATATGACTGCCTTGGAAATTGGAGAAGATGTTTTGCTGTTTGATTGCGGCCTCTTCCTGCCAGCAATTGTCGGAGTTGAAGAAAAGGAAAAAGAGCCGACTGAAAAAGGAATGCGCTCACTTGGAGCTTTGCCGGACGATATTTATTTGGAGAAGCATAATTTAAGGGAAAAAGTCAGGGCTATTTTAGTCTCCCATGCTCACTTAGATCATGTCGGGGCAGTTCCGTATATTGCCCCAAGATACCGCGCGCCAGTCATAGGCACCCCTTTTACAATGGCGGTCTTGAAAGTTCTTATGAACGAGGCGCGCCAAAAAATTAGAAATCCAATCATTTCTGTAAATTTAAACAGCTCTTATAATGTTAGAGGCAGAAAGAATTACAAAGTAGAGTTTATAAACATGACTCATTCCACGATTCAGAGCTCTATAATTGCAGTTCATACCCCTCAAGGCGCGATTCTTTACGCCAATGATTATAAACTGGATAATTCTCCGGTGTTTGGAGACAAGCCAAATTACCGCCGTTTAAAAGAAATTGCAAGGCAGGGAGTAAAAGCTCTTATAGTTGACTGCTTATATGCTCCAGACGACAGAAAAACTCCTTCTGAAAAGATAGCAAAGGGCCTTTTAGAAGATGTCTTTCTTGGAGTTGACAATCAAAATTCTGGGATGATAGTTACAACTTTTTCTTCCCATATTGCAAGATTGAAAACAATTGTAGAACTGGGCTTAAGGCTTAATAGAGAGGTGATTTTTCTTGGCAGGAGTCTTAATAAATATATAACCGCGGCGAGAGCTGTGGGAAAGGCTCCTTTTATAAATAATATTCAGATTGTAACATATAAGCAGCAGGTGCAAAAAATTCTTAAAAGAATCAACTCCAATAAAAAGAATTATTTAGTTGTTTGCACAGGCCATCAGGGCGAGCCAGGCTCTATTCTGGACAGAATAGCAAGAAATCAGCTTCCTCTTCAATTATCAGCAGACTACCATGTTATTTTCTCTTCCAAAACAATCCCAACACCCATTAATGAAGAAAATAGGCAACAGTTAGAGAAAAGATTAAAAAAGCATCAAGCTAGGATATTTGATAATGTTCATGTCTCCGGACATGGGGGGCGCGAGGATTTGAGAGATTTAATAAAATTAATAAATCCAGAGCATGTTATTCCCTCGCATGGAGATTTGAAAAAACTTAGTGCAGGAGCCAAACTAGCAGTTGAAATGGGATATAAAATGAACAAAACAGTTCATTTAATGCAAAATGGTCAGAGTGTAAATATATAATTAAAATGAGAGATGAAATTCACGCCGGATTGAAAATTGCAATAGAAAGAGGCAATTCTTTGGAAGACGCAGTTCAGTCTTTTATCAATGCAGGATATAACCCAGTTGAAGTAAAAGAGGCTGCAAACTCAATAAGTTCCGGAGCAATTTCTGTCATGACCAAAAAAAAAGAGCCCCCTAAGTCTGTCTTTCAGCAATCAAATCAAACATCAGGGCCAGCCCAGCCTTCCCAAGCAATACCGCAGCAATCTCAGCAAACTCAATCACCAGATTCTGCAGCACATTCCTTAAAGCCACTCTCAGAAGATTCAAAAAAGAAAAAAGTAATAATTTTAGTTGCTGTTCTGATAATTTTAATTATTGCTCTAGGCCTTGTAATTTATTTTAAACAAAATTTAATAAACTTTTTAAAAGAGTTTTTATAGTTCCATAAAATGAATGAGTTTAAAATTATTTTCTCTTCTTTCAAGGACATTTTAAGGCATCCTTATTTGGCAATCCCGCCAATAATTCTTCTTTTCTTTACTATTTTCTCTTCAAGGCTGTCAGTTTATATTAATTACAAGCTTTCAACAACACCAGAAATATTGGGATGGCTTATTTTTTATGTCATGGCTTTTTTATTGTTTTTGTCATATATCCTTACCGGTCTTATTGCACTATGCAAAAATATTAGCCTGAAGGAATCTCCTGCATTTAAAGCTTTTTTTTCTTCTGCAAATAAATTTTGGCTTAAGAATTTTTTTATTATCTTAATTACGCTGCTTGTTTATAACATTATAAGAAGATTAACCAATGACGCCGCATTTTATCTCGGAAAATCGCTTGGACTCTCTCTTGATTCAGCTACTATTTTTTTATTCTATCCATTTTATTTTCTCGGCCTGGCTTTGATAATAATTTATTTAACACTTGCTTCATTTGCTCTTGTCATTAAGCAATTATCAATTAAAGAAAGCATTAAACAAAGCATAGCTCTTGTCAAGAAAAATTACCTTTTTGTTTTTTCAACTCTTTTAATTTTCTTTGTTATAAACAAATTACTTGAATTTATTAATAAACCTCTTTTTCAGGAGATTATTAATTCTATTTTGCTTATTCCGTTATTGGCTTTAATTTTCACAAAGATTACCCTTTCTGAAAAATAAAAGGAATAAAATGATATATTTTCCAAGAGATGATTCCTATCTTCTGACAAAGGCAGTTGAAAAATATGCCAAAAATAAAAAATTTCTTGATTTAGGCTCTGGCTCTGGAATTCAAGTTCTTACTGCTAAAAAGGCAGGAGTGGGCTCAATTTTAGCTTCTGATATTAATGAAGAATCAATTAATCATCTCAAGTCCCAAGGAATTCCTGCAGTTAAATCAAATCTCTTTTCAAATATCAAAGGCAGGTTTGATTTAGTAGTTTTTAATCCTCCTTATTTGCCCAAAGATTCCAGAGAAAATAAAGAATCGCAGATAGCAACCTCTGGCGGAAAAAAAGGCGATGAAACCATTATAAGATTTCTAAAACAATCAAAATCTCATTTAAATAAGAATGGTGTTATATTGATAATATTATCCTCTTTAACTCCGAAAAAAAGAATTTTAAAACTGCTGGAAAAGCAAAATATGGCTTGCAAAATTATATCATCAAAGCGCTTTTTCTTTGAAACTTTGGAAGTCTGGAAAATT
>CAZJEV010000052.1:0-6851 GCA_964545215.1 Candidatus Woesearchaeota archaeon | reverse complement strand
GCGATATATTTAAACCTGCTTATTCGTCAGAGTTTCTTATGTGGGATGTAGCCAACATCGTAAAAAGATTTATAAAGCTAATTTTTGAATAATATGGAGCCGATGAGGTTTATACGGAGGTCAAATGGACTTCTATTCAATAATTGAAAAAGCGAAGAAAACAGGAAAAGTAGATAAGGGAGTAAATGAAGTTACAAAAGCAATTGAGTTAGGAGCTGCAAAACTTGTTGTTTATGCAAAAGATGTAGAGCCGAAGGAGATTGTTGCGCATCTTCCTGTAATATGCAAAGAAAAAGGAATACCCTGCTTTGAGGTTGATTCTAAGCAGAAATTAGGAATTGCAGTTGGGATTCCGGTTAATGCCGCTGCAGCTGCAATTATTAATGCAGGAGAAGCAGAAAAAGATATTGCCCAAATTAAAGCTAAATCAGGAAAATGAGCAAGCAGCAAAAAATCAAGGACAAGACTAGCGAAGGAACAAGCATTAAAATTGAGAAACTTAGTAGTGGAGGCGCGGTTGGAGCATTAGTTGAGGAGATTATAGGAAGGACAGGAGCAAGAGGAGAAGTCACGCAAGTAATGTGCAAGGTTTTGGATGGAAGAAATAAGGGAAAAGAAATGAGAAGAAATGTCAAAGGACCTGTTAAAATTGCAGATTTATTAACATTAAGAGAAACAGAAATTGAAGCAAGGCGAATTAAAGGAAGCTATGACAAAAGAGAAAAGGAGAGAGATTAAATGACTTCGCAAGTATTAAGCTTTTCTGACTGGAAGGATATTAATCCCGCAATCGTAAACACTTATCAAATGTTAATACAAAAATATTTTAATCAAAAATGGAAGTTAAGTGGTGGTTTTCAGACAAGAAGTTTGCTTGGATTGGAGATTAAGATGAAAGATGATTCAAGAGGGTATGTTTTTTGTGACCCATTGCAATTAGATAGAGATTTTGAAAAACAGATTAACACTGTACAAAAAGCATATCAATCTCAAGGAAAAATGATAATAAGAAAATTTGTGGATTACGAGAATGCATTGGCTGGATTTTCTTGGAAGGATGAAAGATAATGACAAAATGTGTTTTTTGCGGGAGAAGCGAAAACCCTATTAAGGGAATTCATCTTATTTTAAATGACGGCTCAATTAATTATTTTTGCTCAGGCAAATGCAGGAAAAATGCCTTGAAATTAAAAAGAGATAAAAAGAAGTTGAAATGGACAGAAGCTTACAGAATTGAAAAAGAAAAAACTCAACTAAAAGGCAAAGCCCAAGAGGGCAGGATGTTAAGTAAACCTTAAATGGTAATATTCGGGTTTTTATCTAATTTTTAGTCAACGATGCATTTTTATTTATCCATTTTCCAACCTTCTTTGGCAAACTAGAAAATTATAGAAAATGGTTCAATGAAGATAGATTTCATAGAGGCGTAAAAGACTATCCAGCAAATCTATTTGTTACTTTGTAAACTTGACTTAACAAAAGAAATAGTTTTTTAAACTTCTTTTTCCTTTAAAAAAGATGAATAAAAGAGGCTTGAGCGATGTTGTTACAACTCTCTTAATTATTTTAGTTGCAGTCGCTGCAGTTGCAATTATAGGAACTGTTGTTCTGAAAAATGTCAGGGAAAGCGGAAGCCAGATTGAAGCAGGAACTTCAAATGTCAGGCTTTCCATAGACGGAGTAAATACCGCGGTAAATCCAGGATTAAAATATGCCAGAATTGTAGTAAAGAGAGAAGTTGGAGAAGGCTCTCTGGATTCCATGAGAGTCATTTTGCAGGATTCTTCCGGAAAGAGCTTTGTAAAGGATTTAACGCAGACTATTGCTCCTTTGGAAAGCAAGGCAATAGACTTTTATTATTCAGATATAGGAGAAGTAACTAAGATTTCAGTTTATCCTTTATTTAAGGACAATAAAGGAAAAGAAGTTATCGGAAAAGAATCTCAGGCAGGAGTGATTGGAAGCACAAACTCCCAGACTCCCATAAGTTCAACTCTTTCTGATAACCAGCCTGTCCTGCCATCCGGATTGGTTGCTTATTGGAGATTTGAGGAAAGTTCTGGTAGCGCAGCAAAAGATGAATTAGGAAAAACTCCTTTAGAAGTTAAAAATCTTGTAAATAGGGTTCCTGGAAAAGTAGGAAAAGCCGTTGAGATGGACAAGTCACTTAGTGTAGGTTGCGCAAGTCAAAATGCAGGGATTATAAATAAAGAGGACTTATCAGATGAAATAAAAAATCTCCCTCAAGGAAGCTATAGCATCTCATGGTGGAACAGTTTGTCTAAAAATGAAGGTTTAACAAGAATAAATTTAGCAACAGACTTTAGCGCTCCTAGTGGTTGCGGACAATGTGGAAGATGGTTTAGACTTGGCGATATACTTATAAGAAATAAGAATTCCGTAGATGACAGCTCTGCTGATATATCTTTTACTCCTCCAACTATAAATGAATGGCATCACTTTGCTTATTATTTTGACAAAACAAGTCTAAAGGAAGGGCTTTATATTGATGGCAATCTAGTTCAGGAGAAAAACCTGCCTGTAGGGGATTATGGAAAAATTAATTGGGTAAGTATCGGGGTTTATCATCCTGGTTGCGTTGATTCTATTCCTGAAGAAAAGATAGATGAAGTCATGCTCTTCAACAAGGCATTAACAGCTGATGAAATCAAGAACATATATGATTCGCAGAATTCCGTGGCGGCGCCTACATTTTCTTTTGTCAGCTTGATAAATCCGGAAACTTGGCAAGTAGGAACTACTGGAAGCCAGCCAGGATTTAATGCAATAGGAGATGCAGACACAGAGAACGCTATAGAAATGGGAACAGGGCCTTTTGGAGATGATGTTGTTTTATGGAAAGCTGGAAATGATGCTGCTAGTGATGCAGACGGAGGCTGGAATGGCGAAGCTTTCAATATTGACCATACAAAAACTTATAGATACAGCGTATGGATTAAGAAAACTGGCGTAATTAGTGGTACGACATATCTGGGACTAAAAGGAGGAGTGGTAACTTTTCTTACATCACCAACTATAGAAGGAAATCCTTATTTTTGGTGTGGAAATTTGCCTGCTTTGGATAAATGGTATTTAGTTGTAGGATATGTGCATGGAAGTGGAACCAGCTCAACACAACATTTAGGCGGGATTTACGATGGACAGACAGGAGAAAAGGTTGTTTCTGTAAGCGGCAGTGACAATTGCAATACCGATTTTAAATCCACGACTTCTGCAGTAACACAGTATCATAGGGCTTATTTGTATTATGACACCATTACAACTAATAGGCAGTATTTTTATGCTCCGAGAGTTGATTTAGTTGACGGAAGCGAGCCTTCTATAAATGCTCTTCTTGGAAAATAACAGCAAAGCATTTCAGGATTAAAAGTATAAGATTAAATTATAAAACCTTTAAATATCTGTTTACATAGAAAAAACAAAGATGAAATACGAATATGCATCTGATTTACAGGAGAGAATGCAGGAGATTGTTGTTTTATTGGAAATAGCTCATATTGATATTAACAGAGTTAAATGCTTCAGAAGTTTTGGCTCTTCAACTAAAAGGACTCTTGCAAGATGCCACACAATAGGAAAATTAATGCAGAAAGCTATTAATATTAAAGCGCATTACGCTATTGAATTTCTTGAAAAATTTGACAAATTAAATAAAAAAGAGCAGGATAAAGTGATTATTCATGAGTTAATGCATATTCCTAAGACTTTTGGAGGGGGATTCAGGCAGCATGATTTTGTCTGCGACAGGAATGTTGAAATTATGCATGAAAAATTCATGAATTTAAAGAAAAATAATGTTGCATCATAGAAAAACTAAACTATATTACCGCCCTTTATCATAAGGAAATACAGTTCATTTAATTAATAGCTTAAGTACTTTTTATTTATGAGCATTCTTATAGTTTAGGTATAATTATTTCCCCAGAGAAATAATTATAAACCTTTTTCGTTTTAAATTAATATTAAAAAAGGGCTAATTATGGCGAATAAAAAATGCAAAATCAAGATAATTTGTCTTATATTTCTGCTTTGTTTTTCTGCAGTTTTATTTTTTTCTTATAATACCTCATCCTTGACAGGAAGAGCAATTCTTGACTTAGAGCCAGAATACGAATCTGAAGAATTGCTTGGAGGAGTTTTAAGGTTTACTTTTAAAGAAGGCGAGTTAATTCCAGCTGATTCTAAAGTTATAATTGAATTAAATAATTACAGCAAAGAATTTTTTCTTTATGAGATAATTAACCAGACAAAAAACGGGAATTTTTATGTTCAAGGGACGGAAATTAATGGAAGCGGAAAAGGCTTTGGAATTGAGGGAGAGAAAATATTTTATCCAGAGGTTGAGTTTAAGCTTTTAATCTACCATCTCTATAAGGAGAAAAATAAAAGCGAGGAGGTAGATGAGGAGAAAAATAAAAGCGAGAAAGCAGATGAGGAGAAAAATAAAAGCGAGAAAGCAGATGAGGAGAAAAATAAAAGCGAGAAAGCAGATGATAGAATTAGAGTAAAGGGAGAGGGCGAAGGAGCAAGAGAAGATAAAGCAGAAAAAGATAAAGGTCAAACAGAGGGAGCAAAAGAAAAGCAGATAAAAGGACAGCCTTCTCAAGACAAAAAAGCCGGCCCGCAGGATGAAAGCAAAAAATCTGATTCAGCAGAAGCAAACCCATCTCAAACAAAATCCGACAGCCCTGGCTCAAATGAAAAACCTAAAACAAATGGCAAAATATCAGGAGTAGTTGTATATATTATGGAAGGAATTATAAAGACAATTAGCGGCAGAACAATCGAGCCTTCAGATTTTAAAAGGAATAAAAGGACTAACGGAACTTTTATCATAGATGGAAAAGCAAGCAAAAACAATGATTTCTTTTATAATATTTCAGATGAGCAAAGAGCCAAGATTATTCCTGGAAGTGTAAGATATAATGGAGCCTTAGTTAAAGACAGCAAATTAAATCTCAAAATTGATAATGAAAAAGCAATTGTTTCTACGGATTATTCGCTCAGCGAAAAAGGATTTGGGGAATATTATTTAGGAGAGAGAACTTTGAATATCAGTATTAATATGTCAAGGTTTAATATTCCTGCACAGGATGGTCTGCTCAGCGCGAGATTAATTTATGAAAATAAGACTTTATCTTTTGCAGAGGAAGACATAGTGCTTTCTGTTTTGAACATGAGTTCTGTTTATGAGATTATTCTATTAAAAAACATACCTGATTTTGTCCTGGATAAAGACGAAGTAATGATTTTAAATTTAAGCGAATATTTTAAGGGAGCCAGCAGTTATAATTTTAATGTTCCTGGAGTCAGATTTTCTATAAGCGAAAGGGTTTTAAGCTTTAGAGTAGAAGACAATTTTACAGGCATTGAAAAAGCAAATATTTTTGCTTATACAGGAAATAAAAGCTTAAAGAGCAACGATTTCTTTATTTTATCCTCTTACAACGGAATATTTGTAATAACGATAAGAGATAAAATAAAAACAGGAGAGCTAGTTAAATGGACAAAAATCATATTAAATCCGGAAGAGAATTCAAGCGTTGAACTGCCTGCTGATGCAGTTAATATAAGCATTAAAAAAATAGATTCCGGAATTGAAAGTTTGGCAGAAGCAATTATTAGGGGAAAGATAAGTAAGGATAGTTTTTATAATTCTGCGGCTGAAACAGGGATAAAAGCAGGAATTGTGTCATTATTACCCTTTATTAATAAAAGAAATATTGTTAAAATAAAGGAAGAGCAGAAAGTCAAGGTAAAATTTGTTTCTGTTCCTGAAAAATGGAAGATAGCTGATACTAATGCTGAAAAATTTGAGATTACATTAACTGAAAACGCAAGTTATCAAATTATTAAATATTATACTGAAGCCCCGTTGGCTTATGAGGAATTTGAGAATTTAAGCAAAAAAATTGTTGTTTCAGCGCCAAGCGAGCTTAATTATACAGATGTTATTGCAAATGCTTCAGTGGAATTTCTTAATCTTTCTATAGGGGATGAAAGCAAAATTGGAGTTTATTGGCATAACTATGGGAAAGAAATAATATTAAAAGACGTTGAGGAAGTTGAGGACAGGAAAATTATTGACATAGAGCCAGATAATATGCGTGCATTGGAAAATAATACTAAAAATGTAATAAACATAACAAATAGCTCATATTTAGTGCAGAAAATTTCAATCAAAGCAAATGACAGCAATGGAGACGGCATTTTAGACTACATTGAATGGGTAGTTCCGTATTTAAGCAACCAAACTTATTTCATTGGCTTAAGCAAAGGAGCAAATTGTGAAGAAGGATGCCTGTTTATAAGAAATTCAGAAGGTAAAAACAAAGCAGTTTTTGACAGCTTCGGAAACCTTGCTCTTTCCGGAAAATTGATGCAAAATAATTCAGAGCTTACCCCTGGAAATGATTTTATTATTAAAAACTCGTCAGGAGGCATAAAAGCATGGATTGATGATGCGTCTGGAGACATGAGAATTGCCGGCAGTTTAATTCAAAATACAAAAGTCTCATGCATTGCTCCAAAGGACAGCTTTATAATTGAAAATAAAAATAAAAGCTGTGTTGTGTATATAGATTCACAGGGAAATTTATGGCTGAAAGGAGGCTTAAATGAATTTTCCTAAAACGACAATTATTTATATAGTTTAAAACATAATTATATAAGAGGAAGATTGAATATATAAGTAAAAAGAGGGAAAATGGGCGTAAGTAAAAAGAGGGAATTGGATATTAATATCAAAAAAAAAGAATAGAATTATAGTAAAAAGGGCTACATCCCAAATAGATTTCTGAATAGAAATCTATAGAATTAATCACTCTAAT
>CAZJEV010000051.1:0-6943 GCA_964545215.1 Candidatus Woesearchaeota archaeon | reverse complement strand
ATGAGCACCACGCGTCACCTAGAAGCCTTGCCCTTTAGGGCAAGGAGTATGTCACCTTATTTTTTCAACTTTTCTCTTCCAAATTCTATATAAGGGCAGTTTTTACACATACCTAAAAATGATTCAAAGGATTTTATAGCCGATTCTAAATTTCTAATTGACTGAGAACTTTCCCCAATAGCTTCAAAAGTATCTTTGCATATTTTTAGCTTTCCCAACAGGGCATGCGCATTATAAATCTCACCTCTGCAACGATTTTCTATAGGACTATTTATATATAATACATTATTCATAGTACATACATAAACAAGATTTATTAATCCCTTAAAAATCCCCATATTTTTTTCTATTAATTCATCAGGAGTTTCTATTAAAGCTTGAATAAATGCTTCATAAAGTGCCAACGCATCTGATACATATTTATTTATTCTGCCTTTTGCTCCTCTTTTGAGTTCTCTAACGTCACTAACGGCTGCTTCCAAGGATTCTTTAGGCAAAGATATATTTTCAGGATGAATTATTTTTTTAAACTGCTCATACGGCTGAATTAAACCTAATTTCCTTAATTCTTCATATCACCCTTCTTTTCTTTTTTCATCTTTATTTGCATAATATAATTCATTAATGCTATTAAAAAAACTTTTATATAAACCGCTATTAATTTGTATTAATTCTTTTAGAATTTTACTATTTTCTTCATGTTGTGCTTTTTTCATAGAAAAATTCTTGCAATTGCCTATTTAAATATTTCTATTATGTAACCACTAAGAAATAATATAAATTATATCTTACTCAAGCTATTTCTATCTCAATTTGGGCAAACAAATAAAAAAATAAATTTAACCAAACAAAGATGCCAGTCCGGCTGCAGATTCGCTTACTTTTTCTTCTTTCTTCTCTTCTGCTTTTGCTTCTGCTTTTCCTGACGAAGCAGGTGCTGCCGTAATTACGCTGGCATTTTCCAATTCCTTTGCTATGTCCACGCCTTGCAAAGAAGCAATCAAAGTTTTGACTTTAGCTTCATCTGGCTGGATTCCAGCTGCAGAAATTACTTTTGTCAAATTTTCAGCTGTTAAAGGCTGTCCAAGCTTATGCAAAAGCAAAGCGCCGTATATATATTCCATTATTTGCCCTCCCTTCTGATTTTATCATGAATCTTAAATTTTTCATTGTGCTCCTCCTCCTTGAACTTCAGCAGGCACTTTATTTATCAGATTTTCTATTGCCTTTTCCTGCAAGCCTGCTTTGAAGATTAAATATTTTATAGTTTCATTAGAAATATAATTAATATTAACTGCAAATCCAAAGGCTCTTTTTATAGAATCACGCATTTCATCAAGAGTTTTTTTCTTGTCTATTTTTATTCCAACATAAACCTTGTCTTCCTGGGAATCATAAGCAGCTAGAGGCTCAAATCCAACTTTCATTGGCTTAATATTTAGTTTTGCCATAACAGATGCAACATTTTCTTTTATTTCCTGTCCTTGCTTGGCAATTATCGCTGGTTGTTTTATCGCTAATTTTCCTCCCTCTACCGCAACTTTTAATCCAACAGAAGATAATTCAGAAATTGCCGGCCCCGGAACTAAATCAGTTGGTCCTGGTTCAACATTAATATCTTCTGGAGCAACATCTCCTGCTTTGGCTTTAGCCGGGCTTTGGTTATCACCTAAAAGCGCAGATAATTCAAAAGTATCAAGGCTGGAAAAGAATAAAGCAATATCAGCAGTAACATTATTTTTAAGCTCGTCTAAACCTTTTCTTCCTATTGAATCCAGGGCCCTTATAACAGCAGACTTCTTAGATACTTGTACATCCGCTTTTCCCCTCAAATTCTTTTTTATTTCATGAAATTGGGAGCTTGGCAGTCCTTTTGTTGATGCAATTAAAACAGTCTTGCTTTTTTTTATTTTTTCAACAAGCTCTTTTACAAGTTTTAGTTTATATTCTGGGATTTCTTTCTCTCTCTGAATTTGCTTTTGCTTAACCATTTTATTTTACCTCCGCCTTTACAGGCTTTCCCATTGTGCTTTTTACCATTACATTTTTCACATTGTCTTTTTTTGTTGGCAATGCAGATATTAATCCGTTATAAACAGCAATTGCATTTGCAATTATTTCTTCATCTTTCATGCTTTCCCTGCCAATTGAAACTTTCACGCTTGGCTCTTTTATTCTTATTTTAATTGACTTGTCAATTCTATCAATGGTTTGTTTTATTAGTGCATCATCTTCCTTGGCGATGATTCCAAGCTGTGGTGAGGGCATCTTCCCGCTGGGGCCAAGAACTTTCCCGAAATTGGCAGCAATAGAAGGCATTAATGCAGCAGATGCAATGAAAAAATCATACTGCTTGACTAAATTTTTCAAAGGCTTTTTATCTCTGTATTTTATAAAATCCGGAGGCGATATTGTTCTTACAACTTCGCTTTTTTTCGTCAAAAATCCGCAAACTCTTTTTTCCTTAATTTTATGAGGAATGGAAATTATTGTCGCAATATTATCTCTTTTTACATCTATGCCTTTAAGATTTATAATTAAATCTATGCTTTGATTGAAATTTCTTTTCTCCGATTTTCTTATTTCTTCTATTGCTTGCTTAAGTTCCATTTTTCCTTGTTTGTTATTGGACCATCTACTACATTATGCCATTCAAGCATAGAATTTATCCTGAATGGATGTAGTTTAACGATATTTCTTACCATTTAATAATATTTTTAAACCTTTCTAGAATGAATATTAAGAGAGCTCATAAGTTAACGTTATATCATTAAACCGATGCCGTATATAAATTTCTTCAATTTATCAATTCTCTTATTTTAGATAATTATTATCTAAAACCCTATTAGTTAATATAGAATTATGTAAATGTTTTAATCAGGTCAGAAATAAAGAAGCCTATAAATCCGATTGCTAAGATCCCCAAGGCAGACACTTTTGCAATTGTCTTGAATTCCTCTCCTGTAGGCTTTCTCAATACATGCCATACTCTCTGGCACTGCACATAAAATGACTTTAGTCTATTAGTTATTGAAGGCTTTTCAATTTCTTCCATGACAATTTAGAGAAAAACAGATTTATAAAACTAGCGTTAAGATTTTTCCAGTCTTCTAGCTCCCATTCTAAACAAAACACCTAAAAATATGAAAATAGCTCCCAATAATTTTAAATTTTTTTTATTAACTTTATAATTTTCATTCACCTAAAAAGTCAATCCCCAATTCCTCTCCTAATTCGTTTTTTTCCTTCTTTGTCAGAACTTCCGAAGCTCCCAGGATTTGCGAGCTCTTGACTCCTGTTACAATTATTAAAACCTTTATTGTTTTTTCCATATCTGCTGAGATTTGAGCTCCCGAGATTATTTTTGCATCTTGGGAGATTTTGCTTCCGAGTATTTCCATTATCATTCTGTATTCATCCAAGGACATATCAGGCCCTCCAACAATATTCACTAATGCTCCAGATGCATTTGTAATGTCAACATCTAATAAAGGATTATTTATCGCCCTTTCAACAGCATCTCTGGCTCTGTCCTTTGAATCAGACTCTCCTATCCCAATCAGTGAAACTCCCCCATTGCTCATAACGGCCCTGACATCTGCGAAGTCAAGATTAACAAGCCCTGCTTTTGTCACGAGTTCTGTTATTCCTTTTACAGAATTCGTTAATATTTCATCTGCAACTTTAAATGCAGTATGAATTGGTAATTCCGGAGCAATCTCAAGCAATTTGTCATTTGGAATTACAATTAATGTATCACTTACATCAACCATTCTGTCTAAGCCGTATTGAGCATTCTCAATTCTTTTCTGCCCTTCAACTGTAAAAGGCAATGTAACAACTCCTATAGTTAAGGCTCCTTGCTTTTTAGCAATCTCTGCAACAACTGGGGCTGCTCCGGTTCCTGTTCCTCCTCCAAGACCGCATGTAATAAAAACCATATCTGAATCAGCTATCTTTTTTCTTATTTCCTGCTCGCTTTCCCGGGCAGCCTGCTCTCCGACTTTAGGATTGCTTCCTGCTCCGAGGCCATGTGTCAATTCACGGCCAATTAAAATTTTATTGTCGGCATTTGAATAAAGAAGATCCTGCGCATCTGTATTTATTGCTATAATTTCGCATCCTTTTATTCCTGTTTCTTTCATTCTTGAAACAGAATTTCCTCCTCCTCCGCCGCATCCAACAACTTTTATTCTTGCCCCCTGCTTTTGCAATAACTCCTCTAATTCTTTATCTATACTGCTTGTAGCCTCTTTTTCACCTAAAACATTCGCCATATGCCTCTCATGTATGTTAGATTTATAAGGATTGTTGTTTTACTATAAAACAACAATAAGTTAATCAGAACCGAATAATTTCTTAAACCAATCAATAATTTTATCCAATAACCCTTGAGAAACGCACTTTCCAGATACACAGACATTGCTCCCGCATTCAAAATTATTCTCGCAAACAGCATCTGATTCAAGCTGTTTTGAGAATGCGCCTTTATCAGAGCAGTATTCGCCTGATTTTCTGTATCCAAACGGATAACATTTCCCGTCAGAAGGGCATGAATCCCTGCATATTAAAGCATTTTTAATTTTACATGAGTATTGGAGAGTGCTGTTTGCAAATCTATAACAAAGCCACGAATGATTTCTTAAAAGAAATCATTCTTATCGATGACAAGAAAAGGAGGATAAAAATGTTTGAAGAACTATTTATAAACAAAAGTAAGTAACTCTAATAATTTAAAGACATTTATATATCTATCATTAGCTTCAATTAAATTTGAAGGCTTTAAGATTTATTTCTTTTTCACTCTTCCTTTACTTTGGAAGAATATCTTCTTCTCTTCTTTCCCTTGCGCTTGCCGTCCTTTCTTCAACTTCTTTTTTGATTTTTTCAGCCTTTTCCATTATTTCCTCATGCTCTTTTTCTTCTTTTTCTTTTTGATCTTGAACCTGATTTTTTTTAACTTCTTCTTTCAATTCAAAGGCTAATTCCTTGCCAAAAAGAGCTTTAAATTTGTCTTTAACAGCATTTACCCATTCTTCAAACTTTTTTATTTCTTTAAGAATTACTTTATCTTTTATTTCATACTCTGGAAGGAAGCCAAAAGCCATTTCAAACCATGCGTTTATCTTTTCATTTTCATTATCTATTTTCTTAACAATTTTAAACTTATATTCAACATCTTTTCCAGCAAGAGGATTATTAAAATCAGTAATTACTCTTGCGCCGGATACTGCAATTATTTTAGCAATCATCTCATCTAAATTTAATATCATTCCGGGTTTTGGATTAATATTTTTCTCTGTAAAAACTTTCAAAGGAATTGTCTTCATAAGGCTAGGATTTCTTTCTCCAAAGGCATCCTTTGCGCTCAATTTTATTTCGTATTGCTTTCCTATCTCTTTCCCTTCCAAGGCCTCATCCAGGCCTGAAACAACCATTTTTTGGCCTATAATAACAACAACTGGCTTTGCCTTAGCACTTGAATTTATTTTCTTCAAGTCCTCTTTAATATTAGAATCAAATACCTGTCCTTGAGAATATCCAGTAAATTTTATCTCAATAAAATCTCCTTTCTTGGCTAATTCATTTTTTTCTGATTTATATGAAGTTTCGGTTTTTTCTTTCTTTTGCTCTTCCATGGCATTTTTTAAAGAAGATGTTTTATAAACCTATTGAAAATTAAAAATCAGAATCTTAAATAATAAAAAGCCCCTGCATAAAATTCCCTCTTTCCGATATCAGAAGAATCAACATTTCTTCCTGAAAATAAGTCAAAATCTTCATCTTTTCTTTTTCTAATCTTTAAACCTAGTCCAAATAAACCATTTCCTATTCTTTTCTGCACTCTTGCAAAAGCTTTTATCTCGTTTAATGAATCGTAATCAGCTCCTCCCCCTGCTTTGAAATAAAAGCCATGCAAAAGCTCTTTTCTTAATTCTACTTTAAACTCATCATATCTAATCCTTATTCTTGGAAATTCCCACAAGCGAAAACTTACTGATGGCCTGCCGCTTATTCCAAATTTAATATCATAAATTTTTTCTTTTCCGTTATTATATATTTCCTCATCTTTTTGTGTGTCAAAATCAACTCTTACTCTTTTTCCTGCAGTCGGGTTTAATCTTCGGTAAGGCTCGCTTCCCCTTATCCAGTCTCTCGCACTTCTTTTTATTACCTTTAAGAAATCCTTCGCAACTTCATCAGCATCTGCGTCACCTGTATAATCAAATCCCAGCTCTTCTTCCAAATATTTTTTATTAAAATTGTCATGAAAAATAGATTCAAGGCTTTCGTCATTAATAAATTTCTGCTCCAAATATTTTCCATTCTCTCTTCTTTCAGTTGCAAGCCGCGTTTCTGATTCATTACTTGGCTCAGGCATAGATTCTCTCTTTTCAATAATTCTCAAGCATATAGGACAAGATTCTTCTTGTATATTCTGCATTGCATTTAGAAAAATAAATCCTGCAGGAGAAGCTAATATACACATTGGGCAATACTCTTTAAGCATAACTTGCATTTCTTTCATTTCTGTATTTGTAGAATTTGTTGAATTTACAAAATAGCTCTGAGAGTGTGCGTTATTCGGGTAAGCAAAAAACAAAGCAGAAGCAGATAGAAAATTTCCAATGAACTTTTTTATTTTCATCTTGGTTTTTCAATAATAAAAGAGCTATATAAACTTTAAGAAAGCTTTATAAACAATTTTTCTCTTTTCTTGAAATGTTAAGACTTATTGACGCTACTCAAGCCAAGCCCGGCACTACAATTATAATTGATGGCCAGACATGCACAGTCAGAAGCAATGATATAAGCAAGACTGGAAAGCACGGGGCAAGCAAGTGCAGGATTGAAGCCTTGGAAATTTTCACAGGAAAAAAGAAAGTAGTCGCAGTCCCGGGCCACGAAAGATTAGAAGTTTCTATGGTTGAAAAGAAAAGGG
>CAZJEV010000050.1:0-7026 GCA_964545215.1 Candidatus Woesearchaeota archaeon | reverse complement strand
TTAATTCCTCCAGAGGATCTTCTGATTTTCCTGTTAAATAATCTACTTTCGGAGCAATTTGGGAGAATTGGCCGATTCTCTCGTCAACAACATAAATATTTTTTATTTCTTCTTTTCCTGTTTTTTCGTTGATGCCTTTTGTTTCAGGCTCTGGAAGGCCGTTGCTGGAATGAAATGTGACAACTACATTTCCTTTTGGGTCTAATTTTCTGCTTCTCTGAAGAGCAGTCCACATCTGTCTTTCTGCCTGTTCTCTATTGCTGGGGTCCCAGCCCTGCCTTGTAACTCCTGTTGGCTCAACTAATGGCCCGTGAACAGTGAAATCAACACCTGTTATTTTTCTTAATTTATTGAGTTCTTCAAGGTGCTGTTCAGGAATAGATTCTGCAACTTCAGGCATTGTTAATTGAACTTCAACTGCTTTTACGCCTGTGCTTAATTTTTCGCCAACTACTTTTATTTGATTTGCAGTCCTTGGATCTGTTGCAACTCCAATCTCTGAAGCATAAGTAGTATGGGACATACCTAAAAATTCGTCATATTTTTTTTCAAAGCCATAATCTGCGCCTGAATAAAAACTGCTGTATCCTGCCATTTTAATCTTAATTAAGAGAAGAAGGATTTATTTAAATATATCCTCTAATCAAGCTTCCCAGGGATATCTGCGCTTTGGTTTAGTATCAGTGGATTCTAAAGGCTCATGATATGCTTTTTCTTCTTTTCCTTGAAGCCTTTGAGTTTCTTGAGTTGTAAAGGTTTCTTGAGGCATTGGGGCAGGAGAGAATTGTTCAGTTTCCCGCCTTATAATTCTGGCCCTTCCTGCTGTTGTTCTTTCCGGAGTTGCATAAACAGGATTCTCTTGATGAAGCCTTGTATCATACATAATATTTTGGCTGAAATTTTCTCTTGCTGATTGAGATTCCCGGGAAATTTGTGTTTGGGTTCTTGGAAGCTCTTGAGTTTCTTGAATTCCTTCTTGTCTTGCCGGCATTATAATTGGAGTTGTTTCATCAACATTAGAAGAGAGTAACTCCGGGTTATCTGAAGCTTGAATTTCCAGGGCTTCAACTTCCTGCTCAAGCTTTGAATTTAACGGCAGTACCTTTATTTCTTTTATTTTTTCAGGAATTTCCTTTATCTTCCTGATTTTTTTATGTTTTGCCATGATATATAACAGATAAGGAAATATATAAATGTGGTTTTTATAGAGTTTTTATCTCCGACAATTATATTTTCCTGTCGTGAGAAAAAATTAATGTCTTTTATAATATAGCTAAAAGGCCGGCATGTTATGGGCTTTTTTGTATAAATCATAGATTTTTCTGCATTCCTTCCTTGCTTTTAGAATTGCCTGATTTCTGACGACTTTTTCCATCTCGGAATCTGCTGGAATCCCTGCTGATAAATCTTTTTTTTCTTCTTTTGACCTCTCTTTCTTGAAAATTGAAAAGAGGGCAGAGAAAGGATTTGTATCTTCTTCATTTACTTTTTTCTTTTCTTTAACTTCATTTTCTTCTAAAAATAAGTCAATTTCATCCCGAATATAAGCAAGACTTTCTGATGTAGAGCCTTCAATTAATTTTAATACATCGCCAAGGTTGTCTTTTTCAATTTCTTTTTTTAGTATTTCTAATTCGTCTTGATTTAGGGCATAGCTTGTGAAAACAGCCTCAAATCTTCCTCTAAATCCATAGCCCTGCTGTCCTGCTCTTTCAGGAATACTTCTGAATTTTAATTCAACAATTATAATTGGAGGGTATTTTCTAATTTTTGCATTTTTGAAAAGCTCTGGCAGGTCACCCTTTCTTACATCGTCCATTGGGTCATACTCTGCCTCTCCTAAAAGAATAAGCTCAAATAGAACTGTATTGAATGCTGTAACAAGGGCCGCAGTTGGAGAAGCTCTCTGCTCTAATTTAACAGCTGCTTCAAGATAAGGCTTTGCCCACCTGGCATAAAGTTGAACAGTGTTATACTGGCCTTTTAAATAAGTTTTTTCTATTTCATATCTTTTTCTCAATTCTTTCTCTGATTCTGAAATCCAGCTAAAAAATTCTCCGACTCTCTGCTGTAAAATTCTTTTTACCCTGTCATTTAAGTCCAGTTTTTTCAATGCTTCCGGAGAATCTGCAGCCATAAAAGCATCAATTAAAGTTACATATTGAAACTGCTGGGCCATTAATTTAAGCGAAGTGTTTCCGCGTTTGAAATCAACGGTATCCATCCAGACCTGCTTTAATGAGAGCAAGGCAGAGCTTTTTTTTGCAGAATCATTAGACTTAAAATAATCGTCATATAATTGGAGGCGAAGCTTAAATTCTTTTAAATCGTAAAGTATATTAAGAATTGATTTTATAACCTGATTAGCGGCTCCAAGAATCTTCATCCCTTCTTCCTGCATTTTTGTTGCTTTTTGTCCAAGCTCTGAAAAATGACCGGAGCCAGGAGAGGCGATAAAATTATCAACTAATTTATCTATTTTTTTCATATCTTCATAGTCTGAATTCAATGTGTCAAGAAGCCAGAAATAAACTGGCTCCAGATTTTCTCCGAAAGCATCATAAGTCAATGAATGCTTTTCAATTGGATTTTTTAATGCCCAAAAAGAAAAAGGATTTTTGTAATAAGCTTCTTCATCAAAATCCATAAATTGGGCTTCTTTTGGCTTTGCTTTTTCAGATGCGGCTGCGTATCCTTTTTCTTTTACAATTACTTTTACTTCATCCTTAACTTCGGGAGAGCAATAAATATCAGGGTTTATTGCCGCTATTAATTTGTGTATATCCAATGCCATAGTCTCTTTTTTATATTTTTTAATGGGCAAGGGTTTATTTAAATATTCTTAATGATTAAAACAAAGATGAAAAAATATCACCTTTTGATTGCTGGAATACTGCTAATCATGGCTTCTATCATTTTTCTGTTTATCGTGGAGGATAACTTTAAGAATAAAAGCAACGACAATAGCCTGACAATAGTCAAAGAAGTTATTGACGGAGATACTTTCAAGCTCTATTCAGGAGAGATTATAAGATTAATTTGTGTTGATGCTCCTGAAAAAGGCGAAAAGGGATTTGAAGAATCAAAAGAATTCTTGGCTAAATTAATAGAGGGCAGGGAAGTTAGACTTGAAAAAGATATTGATGACATGGATTCTTATAACAGAAGCTTAAGATATGTTTATTTAGGAGATATTTTTGTGAATAAAGAGCTTGTTAAAAATGAATATGCAAGAGTTTTTCCTTATAGAAATAACACAAAAAGATGTGATGAAATTACAGGTTAATCAGACTTTTAAATCAGACTTTTAAATCAGACTTTTAAATCAGACTTTTAAATCAGATATAATTAATATAATATACCCTAATGCTTTTTGAGTAAAAGCATGTTCTATAATGCGTGGCTTATGCAATGGGTAATCATGAGTAATAAATGGAATCAGTGGTTTTATATCTCTGAGAAATGCAGCATTTAAATCCTCCATAGAAGCATCTTTAAAAATTCTGGAAATAATTTTCTCAATGTTTGAAAATGATTCATCAAGCTCAATTATCCTAAAAGGAGATAAAGCGTATGATGCTGGATATATGAAAACGCTTGATTGCGGAGCAGAGTCATAATTTAAAGAATATAAGTCAATTCTTGACTCTGTGTGCAGGCCTTGAGCTGTAAGAGTTTTTGGTTTTGTGTAAAGCTCTGGTTTTGCTAATTTTTCCAAGCCAATTTCTTTCTCCTTAACTTCAACTTCTCCTATTTTCATGCTATCTGCCATTTTAATATTTATTATAAGCTTATTTAAATCTTGTTTTATAGAGTTTAAAGAGGAAGAGTTTAAATAAAACCTTTTCTTTAAAAAAAGATGGGTATATTAGGAAAAAAAGAGCCTGATATTGATTATACATTATTACAGAAAAAAGGAATCTTGAAAAAGGCAGAAGAGAAAAAACTGCCCTTTAAATTTGATAAAAGTGGAATGGTTGATTTAACGCAGGTTAATGCTAATGCGTCTGTTAATAATAATGATATAACAACTTCTTTATCTGCCTCGGGAGACATATTTGGAGCTTTAGATAATCTTGCTAATGCAAATTCCCAAGCAAATCCTTTACCCGCAAATTTAAATGATATTAATTCAATAAAAGTAAAGATTGATGATTTGGAATATAAATTAGATAGGTTTATGGAAAAAATCCAGGTAATTGAATCCAAGCTTAAGAATTTTGAGAGGAAAATCAAATTTTAAGAAATAATGGTATTAATTATTATTCCCATAATATATATTTTTGTTATTGATTAAGTATAAATAACATTATAATTTAATCTTGTTTATGCCGAGAATTCTTGAAGGGAAAGAGCTTGAAGAAGCAGTCATGTATACTGATTTAGCTTTAAAATTAGCCGGGCATTCTCCATGTGTCAATGATAAAAGAGGAGTTGTTATTGTTTATAATAGCAGGGTTATTGGGAAAGGTCTTAACGCTCCTCCTGAAGGTTTTAAATGCGAGCCTGAATATTGCAAGCCTATTTGCAAAACTTATGTAATTCATGCTGAAATGAATGCCATATTTGACGCTATTAAAAAAGGATATTTCCGTTATTTAAAAGGAAGCAGGTTATATCATGCAAGAGCTGAAAATGAGCAGTTAGCTAATTCAAGAAAGCCGAGATGCGCGGATTGCAGCAAGCACATTCTTGAAATTGGAATTTCTGAAATAGTCTTGAAACACGAAGAAGGCTATACCTTATATGATGTAAATGAGTTTCATAAATTAAGCTTAGATTCTTTGGAAAATAAAATATAAGTTATTAAATGATGAATAATATAAAATATTAAATATGCTTATTAAATGATGTTTTAATGGCGAAATATGGATATGTTCATGCTATAAAGAAAAAAGGTAGGGCTTTTTTATTTAGAGAGTTTGATCTTGTTTCTGATGAGTATATTACTCCTTCGTTAAATGAAGAAGAAATTAAACTTTATTTAATATCTGGAAATTTAAATTTTGGTAGTTTTTATCTTCTTGAAATTGAAAACATAATTGAAAGGGCAAAAAAGCAGGGTACTTCTGAACTGGGCAGGGAAAGAAGCTTATCAAGATGGCAAAGTAAAGATAATTTTCATCTTAAAAAAAGCAAAAAAACATTTTTGGAAGAAATAGTGATTTCTCTCAATAATTCTTCTTATGAAATTATAAAAAGTGAGCTTAATGATATTGTTAATTTCAATAAAAGATTTCCTTATATCAATTTTTGTATAGGGGCCAGTGGTTTATTAAGAATATTGAATAAATACACAAGAAGGTAAAGAGATAATTAGCTTTAAATAACTCTTTCTTTTTATATCATAATGAGAGATTTTTCAAAGGAAATAAGGGCTTATGCTTTAAGGAATGCTTTGGAATATGGCAGGGTAGATGCCGGCAGGATTTTGCCAAAGCTTTTTCAGCATGGCTTAGAAAAAAGCCAGATTAAAGAAGTAATGCCTTTAATAAAAAAAATAGCTGATTCTGTAAATTCTCTGGATTTGAAAGAGAAAGAAAAAGAATTTGAGATGTTAAAAGAATTTGTGAAAGAAAGAGAGAAGAAAGAGCATGAATTGCCTGAATTGGACAATGTGGGTGATAATATGGTTTTTAGATTGGCACCTTTTCCTTCTGGCGCGTTGCACATTGGAAATGCAAAAACATATTTACTGAATGCACTTTATGCGGAGAAATACAATGCAAAAACTCTTCTTGTAATGGATGATACAATTGGAAGCGAGGAAAAACAGCCAATTAAAGAAGCGTATAAATTAATTGAGCAAGGCTTTAAATGGTTAAATGCCAAATATCAAAAGCCTGTTATTTACAAATCTGACAGATTAAAAATTTATTACAAATATGCAGAAGAATTAATAAAAAAAGGCAAGGCTTATGTTTGTTATTGCTCGCAAAAAGAATTAAGAAAAAACAGGGAAAAGGGGAAAGATTGCAGGCATAGGAATGCAGGAATTGAGAAGCAGTTAAAAAATTGGGAGGAGATGTTCAAAGCTCAAGAAGGAAAAGCTGTTTTAAGAATAAAAACTTCAATGCAGCATTCTAACCCTGCTTTTAGGGACAGAGTTCTTTTTAAGATTTCTGAAAGGAAACATCCAAGAGTTGGAAATAAATACAAAGTATGGCCAACTTTAGAAATGTCATGGGCTATTGATGACCATTTGCTTGGAATTACTCATATATTAAGAGGAAATGACTTAATGATGGAAAGCGAAATGGAAAAATTAATCTGGGATATTTTTAATTGGAAACATCCTGTAATTATTCATGCGGGGCTTGTAAGGATTAAATTTGAAGACACAAAAATATCAAAATCAAAAGCGCAGAAAGAAGTTAAATCTGGAAAGTTTACAGGATGGGACGATCCCAGAATATGGAGCATTCAAAGCCTTGCCAGAAGAGGAATAAAAGCAGAAGCAATCAGGCAATTTGTAAAAGAGATTGGATTGAATAAGCAGGATATCACAATCCCAATTGAAAGCTTATATGCAATAAACAGAAAAATGATAGATGCTGAAACAGAGAGGCATTATTTTGCTGAAGAGCCTGTTGAGCTAGAAATACTGGGAAAGCCTGAAGAAATTAAAGAAGCTGAAATTCCGGTGCATCCTGACAAGCAGGAGAAAAGAAAAGTGAAAATAGGAAAAAAGATTTTCATCTCTAAAAAAGATCTGGATGAGAACAGAGGAAAAGAAGTAAGGCTTCTGCATCTTTTTAATATTAAACTGCCCAACAGCGGAAATAAGGCTGTTTTTACATCCTTAAAACTTAAAGATATTCCAAAAATGCAATGGGTCTCTCAGGGAATAAAAACGAGAGTTTTAATGCCTTCTGGAGTTTGGATTTCAGGATTGGCAGAATCAGAAATTAAAAAATTAAAGTCTGGAGATGTCGTGCAGTTTGAGAGAAACTTTTTCTGCCGGCTGGATAAAAAAAGAAAAGATATTTATGAATTCTGGTTTGAGCATAAATAATTTTACAGAGA
>CAZJEV010000049.1:5385-7297 GCA_964545215.1 Candidatus Woesearchaeota archaeon | reverse complement strand
TTGCGATATATTTAAACCTGCTTATTCGTCAGAGTTTCTTATGTGGGATGTAGCCCTTGCAAATCTTTATTGCAGATGTTAGGTTTATATACAAATGAATTTTGCGATAGGTTATGGCATTTCAAATAAAATACAAAGATGAGAAGACAAAAGCCAGAGTTGGCATTTTGCAAACTAAAAGCGGAAAAATTGAAACTCCTTTTTTTATGCCTGTTGCTACTAAAGCAAGTGTAAAACATATTTCTTCTCAGGAATTAGAAGAAATAAATGCTAAAGCAGTTATAAGCAATGCTTTTATCCTTTTTTTGAGGCCCGGAATTGATATGATAAAAAAAGCCGGCGGCATTTCAAAATTTATGAATTATAACGGAAAAATATTTACAGATTCTGGAGGTTTTCAGATGTATTCAAAGGAATTATATTTGAAATCTAAGGAAAATGAAGTTGTTTTCAGAAATCCTTTTTCTGGAGAAAAAATATTCATAACGCCTGAAAAAGATATGGAAATTCAGCTCGCCTTAAATGCAGATGTTGCAATGTGCCTTGACAGCATGCCTTTGCTTTCTGATTCAAAGGAAAGCATTGCAGAAGCTTGCAGGAAGACAGCATTATGGGCAAAAAAATGCAAAATTCATCATGATAAATTGCAACGTGGAATTAAAGAAAAAGACAAACAATTATTGTTCGGTATAGTTCAGGGAGGTATTCATGGAGATTTAAGGAAAAGAAGCGCTCTGGAAATTTTAAAAATTAATTTTGATGGATATGCAATTGGAGGACTTGCCTTGGGAGAGCCAAAAGAAACTGAAATGAAAATGATTGATATTGTTAAAAAAATCCTGCCAGAAGAAAAGCCGGTTTACTTAATGGGCGCGGGAAATCCAGTTGAATTGTTAGAAGCTGTTTCAAGAGGAATGGACATGTTTGATTCAAGATTTCCAACACAAAGCGCAAGAAGAGGGACATTATTTACATCAAAAGGAAGATTAAGCCTGAAAAGCGCGAGATATAAAAATGACTTGGCTCCGATAGACAAAAAATGCAAATGCTTTGCATGCAAAAATTATTCAAGAGCTTATGTCAGATATTTATTATCACAGGAAGAAGGGTTTGGATACAGGCTTGCAAGCTATCATAACCTCTATTTTTTGCAAAAATTAATGGATAATGCGAGAAGGGCAATAAAAAAAGGCAAGTTCAAAGAATTTCTTAAGAGTTTCAAAAAAATGTATAATAATGGTGCATTATAGATAACTTAAAATATATAAAGGGTAATATATATCTATATTTATGAAATCCGTGAAAGGGGGTGTACAATGGCAAAAAAAGGAAACCTTATTGGTAGCTGGGCTTTCTTAGTTGGCTTTATCCTGGCGATAATCTTTGGTTTTATTGGAAATCTAAACAACACTCTGGTTTGGACATTGGTAATAATTGGAGTTATCGTTGGGTTGCTTAATGTAGCTGATGAAGAGGCATCACCATTTTTGATATCGGGAGCTGTGCTTATTATCGCAAGCTCAATGGGGCAAGAAGCTGTATCAGCAATCTCACAGATAGAAGGGATGCTAAACGCATTATTGCTGATTTTTGTGCCAGCCACAGTTATCGTTGCTATAAAGAATGTCTTCGCTCTAGCAAGACATTAAATTTATTTTAGATTTTTCTTTTTACTTTATTTTTTTCTTGGGGCTTTTCGCCCTAAGGAATTTTCTTTTATTTTTACGAGTTCGACTGCAGGCCCGCGATAATGGCAGTCAAGGCATTTGTATGCGTGAGAAAAGAATCCTATAGAAGCGCCGTCAGAAACTACATTCTGGGATTTGCAGCTCGGGCAGATTAAGATTTTTTGATTTTTCACTCTTGTGATGAATCTAGCTAGTTAATAAATTTTATAGTTGTAAAATAATAT
>CAZJEV010000049.1:0-5285 GCA_964545215.1 Candidatus Woesearchaeota archaeon | reverse complement strand
TCACTCTTGTGATGAATCTAGCTAGTTAATAAATTTTATAGTTGTAAAATAATATCAAAAAGTGGGTTAATGAAATAGGGTTTTCTAATCCTTACAAGCTAGAGAGGGCTTTATCTTATATAAAAAAATAAATGGGCTCGGGGGGAATCGAACCCCCGCGGCACGAGTGCTGCCTTTCCAACTGCCAGCGAGAGTATGAAGTTAGACTTCAGTTTCACATTACCCTACTTACGTAAAATAATCGTGTGCTCTCCCACTGAGCTACGAGCCCTTATAAATCACTATATAAAAAGACTTTTAAAAGTATTGTTTTAGAAAAAATTAATAAGTTCCTGTAAGCAATCCGACTCTTAATTCCGAGGCTTTAAAAGAAGAATGGCAACAATTTAATGAAAGCTCTAAAAGAAAATACTTCCAAAGATATTAGAATGAAAAAGAAAAAAGAGTTTGAAGAAAAATTAAATGAAATAATAAATTATCGATATTGGTGTAAAGAAGCTCAAAGTATTAACGATAACAGATTAAAAGCATACAGAAATCATTGGCTGACTGCAATAGAAATTGAAGGAATTAACCTTGATAATAATTTATGTGAAAGAAAGATAAGGAATTCTATTGGGTGGAGAAAAATGCTCGGAGGACACAGAACAAGAGAAGGAGCAAAACAATATTCAGTTATTCAAACGCATAGGCAAACATGGATACATCAAGGAAAATATCCTTACAATGAGATGTTGAATGTTCTGAAGAATTAGTTATCGAAGAGCGTTATACTTACATTAAACCTTGTAAGTCAAAACTCTGAATCCCGGGCTTTCATTTTAAGAATCTGAAGAAATTTCCTTGGAGTTATGTATTCCTCAAAATTCTCAAAATCTCTGTCAAATGAAACTAGATATTTAATGCCGTATTTTTTTGCTACTGCCAGCTGTTCTGCATCTTTTTCCTTTATCTGCCCTTTCAAGGAGTTAATTTCCCTGCTAACCTCTGATTTCATCACAATAGTGCAATTATCCAAAATATACCTGCGGAATTTTCTTACATGCTCTATAGAATGGAATCTTGAAAAGTATTCGGTAACTTCCTTAAGAACCTTTTCTGAAGTCACGGCTTCGATTTCTCCATGATTAAGGAGCTCAATTATTTTAGAGCTGTTGCAATCTTGATATTCAAATGAATAGATAAAAATATTTGTATCAAGAAAGACTTTTAGTCTCATTCTACCTCATCTTCAATCTTATCTAAATCTTTATTCAATTGCTCAGGGCTTACTTTCCTTTTAGGAAGCTTCTGTATTTCTTTCCATTGCTCTTCTCGTGTAAGCAGGCCTAATTTAAGAAAATAATCTATCAGCGCGGCTCGTATTGCCTCGGATTTAGAGCTAAAGAACCCTCTTTTTACAAGCTCCTCTAGTAATTGAGATTCTATTCCTTTGAATTTTATTGTTAGAGCAAATTCTTTATCTTTCATATTATAGTAAATTGATAGTATATTTATATAGTTTTCTGTTATATAGCAGGCGACTCAATAGCTTTCTTTTTAGAGTCTATATACCTTCCTATAAAATATCCTAAAAATAATCCTATTATCCCTAATACGATTAAGAAAAAAGAAAGTCCTATAATTCCGAGATCAACGAAATAGCCAGCCCAGCTAGAAAAGTCTTAATTGCCTATCTTCTGATATCACAATTGGATTTTCAGAATTTCTTGTAAGATAATGTTTAGACACCAAAGAACCGATAACATCATGCAATCGTTCACTATATGAAAGACAACCATATCCAGTTAGGTCATTTCCATCAGCATCTAACCACGGCTTTGGTTCAAATTGATATGTATTATCTCTTGAAACCTGTGAATCTATACTCATCATCATATGAAATTCATGTTCGCCTATTGGTTTTCCAACTTGTTTTACCATCCCCAATATAAAATCTTCTTCTTCTGTTAGAGGTTTTCTTCCAACTAAGTAGCTATCAATCGTCATAATAATAATGATTGTGTAAATAATATAAATTTATCGCTCGGCTGGCTACTCTTCGGCTCTTTCAGAGCCTCGCCTCGTGCTCGCACTCGGTCGTTGAACAGCGATTTTAAGGGCTTTATTGCCTTCGGCAAGTCGCCCCAAATTCGAGCAAAGCTCGAATTTCTTAAAATCGTATACGATCTCCGCTTCCGTCTCTTCCGGGATTCAGATAATTCAAATAATATGGATAAATATATGTAATTATTCCTCCTCCTAGAGGCAGAATGCCAAATATAATCATTAAAATATCTTTGTAATATAAAGTCATTTTGGGATTATTAATTTATATTACTTTTATTTAAATCTTGTGAGCCGGAGTTAGGCCGGATTCTGTTAGACTTTGCGGCTTTACGCAAACAATCTATGCTGACATCTGTCTTTGCGTGCGGCTAAGGCACTTGCATCAGTGAAGGCGCTCGTTTCATCATATCTTTCAGGTTAATGCTTCCCTCAAGGTTCATTGCTAACTGAAAGCTGTGTCGTTTCTGTTGCCACAGAAAACTTTCATTTTCTGTGCCTGTAACACTCTCGTGATTACAGGGGAGCTTGGCTTCACAACCATTTCCTTTTCAGGAAATCACTGTTTCGTTTGCCAAAGGCAAACGGATGTCCGGACCTTCCTCAAAGCTTAGAATTCATTACAATTCTTATCAATTTAATGATAAAGCTCCGAAGTCAGCTCCCCGACTCACTAAAATTAGGGTAAATATAGGTATTTAAAATTATGTTTTTATGAGCTTGTAAAGTAAGCGGGAAAGTTTTATACTAAATCTCTAAGCTTCTTAACATCCAATCCAAATCACTTTTATTTTCCCTTTTATATTCTTTTTTTAGCGTGGAAAAGAATTTTTGCGTATCTGGGACATCCCACCATTTAAATAATACTGTATCGTATAAGAAAGGAGGGTCATTGTACCCATAAGTTCTTTCTATTTTAGTCGTTACCATGTCATCAAGATTTTCAATACCTCCAATATCTTTCAAGCACGAACGAAAACTCTTAAATTTTACACTATTGGATTCTGAAATCGCGGCAGAATCAAAGAGATAAACTAGCGGATTTTCTTTTCTGCTTATACGTGATGGAGAATGTGGGTTAGTATCATCATTCATGAAGCTCTGAACAAAAAGAACCTCATCTGTTTTTGTATTATACAATCCTTTTTTCGATTCTTTGCCTAACGCGCAATGTTCATTACTGATTGTTCTAAATAAAATTACTGGAGGCTTATTCTCAATTCCTTTAGGAAAGATTTCCTGTAATAAAGCAATTGCTTTATATTCTGTCAAAGGATAAACTTTTTTATCTCTATGAACACGAAATGCTATGTCTTGAAACTTACGTTTAATAACTGGACACGTATTATCTAGTGTAATGATATCTGATGTATGAAGGTCATTAATCCCTGATTGATAATCTGCTCTCCCTATATTTCCGCTAGAGTACGTTCTTTCCCCTCGAGGCATAGCCCCTTCAATGAACCATCTATTATTAGGATTAAAAATTGCATATATTTTATATTTCCCTTTTGAAAATGTATATGTAACTAAAGGGGCTAATTCGACTTGACTTTCTGTTAACTGTTTAATTCTATTTGTCATGTTGTTTTTCCAAGTTTATCTCTTTAAAGTCATAAATTATAGGATTATATTAAATTTGCTATAATTCATATTTGTAAAAACGTAATATTTAAATACTAAATAGGAATTTATTAAATAATGAAGGAAATTGATAAGAAAGAGCTAAAATTATTATCCATCTTAGAAGAAGATGCAAGGCAATCATTATCCAACATGGCAAAGCAAATGCACACTTCGCAGCAGTTAATTAGCTACCTGTTACAAAGCTTAGAAAAAAGAAGAGTAATATTAGGCTATTATACACTCATTAACCTTGCAAAATTAGGTTATACAAGTTACAGGACAATGTTAAGGCTAAGTAATGTTGATGAAAGAAAGCGTAAAGAAATAATTGATTATCTTGCCAAGCATAAAAATATTCTTTGGCTTGTAGAAGTAGGAGGACGTTGGGATTTACTGGTTAACTTCATGGCCAAAAATATAATTCATTATTCTAATATTCTAAGGAAATTTAGAAACAAATTCTCTGAAAATATACAAAATTACGATGTCCTTACAACAATAGAAGGTATTTTCTTTGGCAGAGAGTACTTGACGAAAGAAAAAAGAGAAATAAAGAAAAACTTAGCTTTTGGGGGAAATCAAGTTGATAAAATGAATATTGATCAATTAAACTTAACTATTTTAAGAATGATTGCTGAGAAAGGCAGGATTAATGCTGTAGAAATAGCTGAAAAAGTCAAAGTAAGCCCGAATACAATAGTTCTCCGTTTGAAAGAGCTAAGAAAGAAAGAAATAATCCAAGGAGTAAGGCCTTGGATATCCCTTGATAAAATAGGATATCAAGGGTTCAAAGCTCTTGTAAAGTTTCAGAATATAACTGAAGATAAGGAAAACGAGATAATTGAATCACTCCAAGAATATATCAATGTTACTGGGGTTATACGTCTTGTAGGTCTATGGGATTTTGAAATAGAATTTGAAGTTAAAAATCAAGAAGAAATGTTGATACTGACAAGGAGATTGCGTGACTTGTTAAAAGATGTTGCTAAAGATTTTGAGATCCTTCCGCTTTATAGAGAATATGTATATAACTTTCTCCCAAAAGATATTTTAGACACTAATTTATAAAGCTTAATTAATCCTAGCCATCTATTTCTCCTAAAATTTATTGGAATCCAACTACCTGATAAATTTGGAAAAATATTCATTTGAATTGAAGAAAATACAAATATTTAAAATTATACAAGCATAATCTTATGGAAGAACAAATGATAAGAATATCAAAGAAAGAATATGAAGGAATGAAAGAAACTATAGAGATACTTCGGGACCCAGAAATAATGGGCCAGATTCTTGAAAGTGAGAAGAACATAAAAGCTGGAAAGACAAAAGAATTCAAATATTAATAAATACTATACTGTCTTCAATTCTTATTTATAAATCTAAAAATTTATTATTAAAAATTAAGTTATCAAATAAAGCAAGCAGGAAGTTAGAACCGAAGGTTCTAAGACTCCTATATAAAAGGAGTCACAAATATCCAAAAGTGAGTTGGCAATTTGAAAATTTTTTGAGGCTATTAGTAGTTGCATGCTGAAATCCTCGGGTTCTTGGATCTTACACATCAACTCTATCAACGTCATCTTCTTTGACGGCCTAAATTGTCTCGTCTT
>CAZJEV010000048.1:4503-7529 GCA_964545215.1 Candidatus Woesearchaeota archaeon | reverse complement strand
GTGAGAGTGAAAAAAGAATAAGGGACATATTTGAAGATGCAGAAAAAAATTCGCCTTCAATTATTTTTATAGATGAAGTGGATGCAATTGCTCCGAAGAGGGAAGATGTGCAAGGAGAGGTAGAAAGAAGAGTTGTTTCAACTTTATTGACGCAGATGGATGGATTGAAATCAAGAGGCAGAGTAGTAGTTATTGGTGCAACTAACAGAGTTAATTCTATAGATCCTGCATTAAGAAGGCCTGGAAGATTTGACAGGGAGATAGAAATTTCTGTGCCTGATAAAAAAGCAAGATTGAATATATTAAAGATTCATACAAGAAATATGCCTCTTGCAAAGGATATTAATTTAGAATTTTTAGCGGCAAGAACACATGGTTTTGTCGGGGCAGATTTAAGCGCTTTGACAAAAGAGGCCGCAATGAATGTTTTGAGGAAAGTTCTGCCAAGCTTAAAATTATCTGAGAATGAAGAGATTCCAAAAGAAGTTTTAGATAAGCTGCTTGTTAATGGGGAGGATTTTGAAGAGGCGTTAAGGGTTGTAAGGCCGTCAGCAATGAGAGAGGTTTTAGTTGAAACACCTAATGTAGGCTGGGGAGATATTGGAGGTCTTGAAAAAACAAAACAGCAATTAAAAGAAGCGGTTGAATGGCCAGTTAAAAATCCAGAAGCGTTTAGAAGACTTGGGGTAAGGCCTCCCAGAGGAATACTGCTTTACGGGCCTCCGGGAACAGGGAAAACTTTATTGGCAAAGGCAGTTGCAAATGAGTGCGAGTCTAATTTCATTCATGTTAAAGGGCCAAGCCTCTTATCAATGTGGGTTGGAAAATCTCTTCCGTATGATGAAGAGCTTCTCGTTAAAGATAAAGGCATTGTAAAAAGAATGAAAATAGGAGATATTGTTGAAAAAAAGCTGGATGTCCAAGTTTTGGCTTTTGATAAAGATAAGAGAGTTAAATTCAATAAAATAAGCGACTATATTAAGCACAAGCTGGACAGCAAATTAATGGAAGTGACAACAAGAAGCGGCAGAAAAATAAAAGTGACTGATTATCATTCTTTATTTTCTTTCATAGACGGCCGGATTGTAGATGTCCCAACAAACCAGCTTATTCCAAATGAGAGCTATCTAGCTATTCCTAGGACTCTTAACCTTCCAAGAGAAGAAATAAAGGAAATAAACCTATATGAACATTTTAAAAATGACAATGATATCTTTGTTGGAAATGCTGGCGATTATCTGGAAAGAGCTAAAAAGATAATTGGATTAGATGAAACCTCCAGGCTTTTAGAAGTTTCTAAGAAATATATGGCCGATATAATTCTAAAGAACCTGCCTGTCAGCATTTCTAAATTTGACAGCTTGATGAAACATACTAAGCTTGCTGTAGATTTTAACGATATTAAAATAAAGCTTAAAGGAAGCGTTTATGAATATTCTTCAATCTTCAAGATTAATCCATTATTATGGAGATTAATAGGTATTTGGATAGCTGAAGGAGATTATAATAGCGGCGCCATAAGAATTCACAATCAAAATCCTGAAATAAGGCAGGATATAAGAAAAATATGCACTGATTACGGATTCAGCATTTCTGAAATGAAGGCATGCATAACTATTAATTCTAGTTTTCTGCTTAAAGTTTTTAAGAATGTATTCAAACTAAGCAGCGGCGCTGCAAGCAAGAAATTGCCCGAATTAGCATTTATTCTTGATGAAGAAAGTAAAGCTAATCTTCTTAAAGGATATTTTAGCGGAGATGGCTCAATTTACTCTACTGAAAGAGGAAAATTCAATATAGAAGCTTCTACTGTCAGCAAAGAATTAGCCAATGACTTGCTTTATTTGCTTCTTGACTTTGGGATTGTAGCCAGAGTTTATGAAAAGGAAACTGGTTTTATGAAAGCCTATAGAATAACTATTTTAGGGGTAAAAAACTTTGAGAGGTTTAGTAAAATTGGGTTTATAGATTCTAAAAGAGACCAAAGAATAGGGCGGTATATCCAATCCAGAAAATGGGCAAGGTCAGACTTAATACCTTTGTCAGGAGAATTATATGAATTAGCTTCAAGCTCTGCAAGTGTTTACAGCACTAATCACTCAATTGGAAAAGAAGCCCTTAAGAATATGCTAGTTTTGGTTGATAAAGACAAAAGTAAATACAAAGAATATTGGGATTTAGCTGAGGGTGATATATATTTTGATTTAGTTAGTGAAATAAAAATTATAGAGTCAGAAGAGCATGTATATGACATAGAAGTGCCAGGATATCACAATTTTGCAGCAGGCTTTGGAGGCGTTTTTGCCCATAACAGCGAAGAGGGTGTTCGCAAGATTTTTGAAAGAGCAAGGCAAGTTGCTCCGTGCGTGATATTTTTTGATGAAATTGATGCCCTGGCTGGAAGAAGAGGGATAGAAGCCGGGACAAAAGTGACTGAAAGAGTTTTAAATCAGCTGCTCGCAGAGCTAGATGGATTAGAAGGGTTGAAAGATGTTACAATTATCGGAGCAACTAACAGGCCAGATATGCTGGATCCAGCTTTATTAAGGCCTGGAAGATTTGACAGAATAATTTTAGTTGATGTTCCGGATGTTGTGAGCAGAAAGAAGATATTTGAGGTGCATTTGAAGAATACTCCTTTGGGAGACGATGTAAATTTGAATGAGCTTGTTAAGATAACGGAAGGATTTGTAGGAGCAGACATTGAGAGCTTAGTAATGGAGGCAGCATTAGATGCTTTAAGAAGAGATATGCACAGCAAGGCGATTATGCAAAAGGATTTTGAAGATGCTTTATCTAAGATAAAGCCTTCTGTGTCATCAGACACGGCCAAGAGATACAAAAAGCTTGAAGAATATTATCTGAAGAATGCGAAGGCAGGATTAGAAGTAGGGCCTATTTATACAGGTTAGTATAAAAGTGCTGAATAGTTGTTGCTTGGCTTCACTCCACTATCCACCTGACGATTTTATTACTTATATTAGGTTACTTATATTAGGTTACTTATATTAGGTTACTTATATTAG
>CAZJEV010000048.1:0-4403 GCA_964545215.1 Candidatus Woesearchaeota archaeon | reverse complement strand
GGTTACTTATATTAGGTTACTTATATTAGGTTACTTATATTAGGTTACTTATATTTATATATGAATAAATATTTATGTACTAAGATTTAAAAAATAAAAAGGAGGTACAAAAATGGATAAGAATAGAAAAATTATATTGATTTTAAGTCTTGTCTTAGTTGGATTATTATTCACAGGATTGGTAATGGCAAAAGGAAAGCCACAATGCAAAGATGAAATAGATAATGATGGAGACGGTTTAATAGATTATCCATCTGACCCTGGTTGTGATTCCAGAAACGATAGAGATGAATTCAATAAACCTGTTGTAGTTTGTGGAAACAATATAAAAGAAGGTAGTGAAGTTTGTGATGGAACAGATTTAGGTGGAAAAACTTGCAGTAGTCAAGGATTTGATGGTGGAACATTGGGTTGCAAATTGGACTGTTCCGGATTTGATACATCAAGTTGCTTTGACAATACATGCTTAGATACAGATGGTGGGATAGTCTCAACAACACGAGGAACAGTTTCAGGAGACTTACTAGGAAGTCCATACAGTAAAACAGACTCCTGTTTAAATATCACAAATATCACAAATCCTACAAATCTAGTAGAGTATTATTGTAGTGGAGATTTAGCTTCCTACACAACAATAAATTGCGCTGGAAATACTACAACTAGTTGTTCAAATGGGGCATGTGTATAATTATGCTTAATTTTTTCTTTTATTTTTTTTAACCAACATTTCTTAACAGCGTCCATTCCCTTGAGATATTTACGGGATTGGGCTTTGCACTTGATGATGTCAAGGAACTTGACAAAAATCATATCCTTTAGGATGTTTTTCTTTTTTGAAGGAATTCAATCAAAAGCACAAGCCAGACTGCAATTAAGAGAGAGGTACGTAATATTAAAATGTTTGTCTGAAATAAATTCAAGCCAAAGCCAAATTCTTGGGAAGGATACCAAAAAAGAGTAAGCATTGCACAGAGAGGGATAAGCCAGAGAATTTTATTTTTTGATAAACTTGCTACTGCAGATAATAAGAGAAGCCAAATCATATATTGGGGGCTGAAAACTGTATTAAAAATTACAAAGGGCAAAAGGGGGATGAGCATGATTTTTGCCAGCTGTGGAAGAGACGGCTTCTTAAATTTATTTTTTAGGCCATTTATTATTAAGATTATTGAGATTGCAGTTGTCGCCATCCATAGAGAGAGTGCATAAGGCAGGAGCTTCTGAGCTGGAGGTCCAGTTACTTCAAGCCACGCTTTTACAAAATTCCATTCAACAGGGATATTTTGAAGCAAATGTATTTTCCATAGCAATGCTGCCCAGAAAGACTCAACTTCCAAACCTCTTCCAATATGAAAGTCAAGAAAATTCCACCAAGGAACAAAAAAGCCGATTAATATAATCGGAAGAAATCCGACCAGGCTTCCTAGAAGAAATTTTTTCATTCCATTTTTTTCGTGTGTGCTTAAAACCAAGAGAGGCAGGAAAAAGATAATAGGATAAAGCTTAGTGCCAATTGCAATGCTTAAAAGAAGGCCGGATGCAAAAAAATAGCGGCGGCTGAACGCAATTAGAACAGCCAAGCTAAGCATCGCAGGGATTAAATCCAATCGCTGAAAGTAAAAATAATATAAGGAAGCGGAAGCCAAGGAATACAGAGTTAATGGAAGAAGGCTTTTCAATCCTTTACTGGCTTTTATTCCTTGAACCAGAAGGAAATATTTTATTGCGAGGTCTATTATCAAGATTTCTAGGGCAAATAGAAATTGAAAGCTTTCAAGGGATTTTCCTAATGAGGGAATTAGAAACCATATAATTGAATAGGGCGGGTATTCAAATGAGTAATCCAGGTAAGGTAATTTTCCTGTAAGCAATGATTCTGCAGTGCTGTAATAGAGCTTTATGTCATTTTGGGTGGTGCTGGAAATGGCTAAAAGAAAAGGAATTATGCTAAGGCAAATCAATAGAATTCCAAGCATGTAATTTATTTTGCTTTTTTTCTTCTTTATTTTTGGATTGTTTTTCATCTGCTGAATGTCCAGATTTTATTGCCGAGGAAATTAATTGACAGAGCCAGGCCTATTGCAATTACCTGCGAGATAAGATAATGAATGCCAAGGAATTCTGTAAGTATATAGAGGAATGAAATGTTAATTAATAAGGCTACAAGGCTTACGGAAAAAAATTGCGAATATTTATCAAGAGTTTTATAGGATATTTTTTCATTGAAGGTCCAGGTTTTGTTTAATATGAAGTTGTTTGTAGCCGCTATAATGAAGGCAAATATAGCCGAGATAATGTAATAAATCCCGAGAAATTCTGTCAAAGAGTAGAGAATAATCAAATTAATAATTGTTCCGATAAGGCCGACAAATGCGAACTTGAAGAATTCGGTAATAACGTTTTTTTTGTACTTGAGATAACCTGTTAAATTTATTAGGTAATAGATAATTTCCTTAATAGATGCTTTGCTTTTTCCTTTGGATCTATTAACAAAAGTTATTGGAATTTCTTTTATTCTTACGGATTTAGTTTTAATTAGAATTTCAAGAAGGAGCTTGAAACCTTTTGGGTTCAAATCCAGTTCACGCAATAGAGATTTTTTTATCATGAAAAAGCCCGACATAGGGTCTTTAATATAAGTAAATGTCCTAGCTAAAAGAGTTGCAAATTTTGACTGCGCTTTCCTATAAATTTCCCATCCAAAAATTTTGCCCCCGGGAATATATCTGCTTCCTATAACTAAGTCTGCTTGGTTGCTTTTTATTAATTTATACATCACAGGAAGCTTATCTATCGGATGGCTAAAATCGGCGTCCATAACTGCTATTGTCTGGCCTTTTGAAATACGAATTCCTTCCAGGACAGCAGAAGAAAGGCCGAATTTATTTTTTCTATGCATGACTTTAAGGAAGTGGTATTTCTTTTTTAAATAATCAAGAATTTTTCCGGTGCCGTCTGGTGAATTATCATCTATGACAATGATCTCCCCAGGGATTTTTGACTTTTTAAATTCCTTGGATATTTTAGAGATGAGGAAGGGGATATTTTCTTTTTCATTATATGTTGGAATGATAAGTGAGAGTTTCACAAGGGAATTAGATGTATAGTATTTAAGAATATTACTAAAATGGCTGAATGGTTATCCTGCCCAATACCAGTTTGTGAAAAGAATGCTAAAGAAAGCCAGCAAAAGAGAAAATACGACGATTAAAATGTAATGGAAGGCTTTGCTTTTTTCCCCGAGGAGCGCGAAGTATATGAAAGTAGGAAAAGATAATATTAGAAACCTAGTTAATGAAAGAGTGCTTCCAGACAAAAGGGGAATTACCCAGACAAAAAATGAATATATCCAATATTCCCTTCTAATTTTTTTGTACATGAAAACCAGGGAAATGAGAAAAATTGTTCCAAAGAGAGCATCTACAGAAGATGAGTCTATGCGGTGAAGGCTTGGGTCCATAAAGCTTCTTTTAAACAAGGCAAGGAGGGGGAACATAAGAGTTCTTCCCCATGCTTTTTGCGCTTCAATGGAGGCAAAAAAGTTTCCTATTTCTATCCAGAGATAGAGAAAGAATAAAAATGTTCCAAGGGGAATCAAAAGCAGGAACAAAGAATTCCAGCTTATTTTCTTTATTTTAAATCCAATGTCTTTGAGGTACATGTAGAGCAATGGGAAGAACAAAAAGATTCCCTGCACTCTTGTCAAAGAAGCTAAAAACCCAAGTATCCCGGCTGCCGGCCAGGATTTTTCCCTCGCGAAATAAAAAGACATAACAACGAGCATGAGAAAAAGGGCTTCGGTATAAACTGCTGAAAGAAAAATTGCGGCAGGAAATATAAGTATGTATAAAATACTTTTAAGCGCGATATTTGAATTATAGTCTTTTCTAATTAATTTGTACAAAAAGAATATTCCTATAAAGCTGGTTAGATAGGATATAAAGAGCCCAGAAATTAAGCTATTATGAAAAAGATAGTTAAAAGACCTGATTAATAGAGGGTAAAAAGGATAAAAAGTATAATCAATAATGCCATCCTGAAGATGATTGAAGGCATATCCCTGCTCGGCGATTTTAATGTACAATTGCCCGTCCCATCCGGAAAATTTATCGAGAAAAGAATCTGGGATTTTGTGGACATACATATTTTCTGCATAATTAATATTGAAAGCAAATAAGAAGCTAATTAACAGGGTGAGCAAGATTATAAGCAATTTAGAGGAGAAAAAGATAAAGAATACGCCAGAATCACCGGATTTTTCAGCCATTAATTAAAATAAAAACAGGGATATTAAATACTTTTCTAATATTTTTTAATTTCTTACTCCTTTTGGATTAGAGCTATTACCTGCTTTGCGTGAGTTTCACTTACATCTAGAAAAATAAGATAATCTCCTAAAATTG
>CAZJEV010000047.1:0-7827 GCA_964545215.1 Candidatus Woesearchaeota archaeon | reverse complement strand
ATAAATTTAAATACAAATAATAAAAATTAAATATATGATCAAATTAGAAAGGTACGAGAGAATCAGGTCAATGCTAAAAGATAGAGTTTCTACAGTAGCAAAAAGATACCATATTTCTCTTGGGGGAATGAATAGTTTCTCAGATATAACAATTAATCTACTTGGTCCAACATTAGAAGATCTTGGACAAGAGTATTTAGATAAACATGCTAAGCTTCATTTAACAGCTCTCTGGACAACAAGAAAATACCTTAGACTTGTAGAAAAATATTTTATTTATAGAGATAAGGAAAGCACCACTTTGCCCAATGGAAAGTTTACTTATGCTTTCCCAGATCTCCAAAGAGAATCAGAAATTAAAGAGAAAGGAGCCATTTATTACGTTCAAAAGTCAGCAGAAAGACTGCAATCTTTAAATTTTCTTTCCGCGTAATCTTCCTGCTTTTTCTTGAAACTTCCAGCACAAACTTGGCTCTTTAAAACAGAAAAATGCAGCGAAATTATAAATAAAGGCGATTAGCCGAAATCCCCTTGACTAACTAATTTTGATTTTTAGCAGTTATAAGCCTTAAAATGCCTATTAATAGCATTTTTATTTCTTCAATTTGGACTCTTTTTTTCTCTTAGTGTTCCCCATGAGCCTATTTCTTTGTTGTAATATTCTGCCAACTCGTTCTTTCCTTGTTTCAGAGCTTCTTCTCTTTTAGCCTCATGAATCTCTATCTGCTCTTCTAACGAAGAAATGCCTTTCTCAAGCTTCTTTTTTCTCTGCTTTTTACTTCTCATGTCTTTTTATTTCCTTTTCTAGAAAATTTATTGCTTTTTCAGCTATCTGGATGCTTATCTTTTCCTTTGGTTTGTTATCATCACGGACAGCCGAGTAAATTATCCATAATCTTTTATAATTACTTTGGTCAATTTTGGCTCCGATTATTAACCATTTTTGAAAGCCCTTAGCACTATAGCTCCTATTAGCTAAAATCTCTTTTATCATGTAAAGAACTCTTAATCTTAAAATAAGGGTATAAATAACTCTGCCTTCCCTTACAAAATCTCCTTTCTTTTTATCAGATTCTGCATATTTTCTGCAATATTTTATCTTTTCTTTAGTATCATTAAAATAATTTTTGAAGGAATTCTTGCTTATTTTTACTTTTTTTCTTAGAATATCAAGCAATTCTCTATTTACGATAGGTTTTGCATCAATTAGCCTGGGAATGATTCTTTCAGGGTACACAATTAACAAATTGAGAGCATTATGAAGGGGAATAAGATCTATCTCATATTTTCCTGCTTTAACTTGCCTCTTTAGCTCGTTTGTTATAACGAGAATATCAACATCACTTTCTGCAGTTTGCTCTTTCCGAGCATAGCTTCCAGTTAAGTAAATTCCTATAACATCTTCCAAGTAAGGCTCTAGAATCTCAAATATTTCCTTTTTAATATCAATAGGCTTTTCAACTAACTCTACTCTTACTCTTCCGTTAAGCCATTCTCTAGGAAGCAATACCCCTGCTGAATTGCCAACTTTAACTATCGGCTTTAGTAACTCCCGTTTCATGTTATAACAACGTTATAACATTATTTAAATGTTGCGTTTTTCCTCGAAACTTTTAGCATAGACTTAAACTTAATGAAAGATTTAGCTAGAAAAATAGAAAAAAGAATAGCTTAGAAAATGAATTTACACATAGCCCAAAATAAACCAAAAAATATAAATATCAGCGCCCATTATAATAAAAATGATAAAGATACCATTTAAATTCCTTAGTAACTTTGTTTTTTATAGCTATAGATATATCTAAAATCTTTCTTTCGGCTTTCTTTCAATTCTTCTCATAGCTTAATGGTAAAGCAATCGGCTGTAGCCCGATTTATGCCGGTTCAATTCCGGCTGGGAAGATTTTCTAATATTCTGAACTAAATCAAAAAGTATATATACTTGGTGTATCATTATGTATCATGACAAATATAGAAGTAATACCTCGCAAATGGGGAAATTCAATAGCCATAATTATTCCTGCAGAAATTGTTGAAAAGCAGAAAATTAGAGAGAACAAGCCAATCATTATTAAAGTAACGCAAAAGCGGCCCAAAGCTGGAGTCCTCTGGGGATACTTAAAAGAATGGAAAACACCGACGCAGCAACTAAAGGAAGGGGCGCGGGCAGGCTGGATGAGTACTGCAGACATTAAAGAAGAGAAAGCATGGAGAGCGAGACAAAAGAGGAAGTAGATGCCGAAGAAGGGGCAGCGTATTTCTTTGATACATATGCCATCATGGAGATTCTGAAGCAGAATCCTTCGTACATTGTTTATCAGGAAAAAAGCACAACCTTTACAATCTTTAATCTAGTTGAACTCTATGCGATTGTTCTCAGAGATTATGGCGAATCAAAAGCAAACGAGGTCTATGAAAAATATAAGGGGTCTGTCGTAGAGATCGGCGATGAAACACTCAAGGAAGCAGTTAAATTCAGAAAAATGATGAACAAGCGGCAGCTTTCATATGCAGATTGCATAGGTTATGTTTATGCAAAAAGAAATAATATGAAATTCCTTACAGGAGATAAGGAATTTGAAAATATGGAGAATGTTGAGTTTGTGAAATAATTAAACTTAGTAATTCATTGAAGAATTATTGGAAACCTCAAATTTTGTCTTCTCATCCCAAACACCAAGGTTTATATATAATTCACGCCTTAATTAAATATGGCGACCGTATCTCTTACTATTTCAGGGATTTTAGCTATTATTGCCGGAATTATTATCTTGCTCTGGCCGAAATCATTAAATATAGCCATAGCTATTTATTTGATAATTGTAGGAATACTCAGCTTGTTTGATTTTTAGATGGCAAAATAAAATGGCAAAAAGAATATTTAACATTACAGGCATTCTTTCAATAATAGCAGGCCTTATTATCTTGCTCTGGCCGGATGTTTTAAGTTTTGCAGTCGGTATTTATTTGATTATTATCGGGATTTTAAGTTTTATTAATAAATAATTTTTGCGCTTTATAAAAAATGAAAATAGAATTAGTTGATAAATTATCTGTTTTACTTGTTACACTAATTGCAGTTATGGCAACTATTTGCTATTTGGATTGGAAAGTTAGCAGAAAACTCTAAAAAGTAAAAATAAATAATTATATAATGAATAAATATAAAAGTAGAGATAAAAATGAGTATAATAAACAACAATCAGCCCAAATAGAATTAACTTTTTCAAGTGAGCAGCCGCAACCATTACAAACATCAGAAAGTGAAAGATATAAATTATCCGCCAAAACACCCTATCATCAGCCCCCATTCCCTTATATGTGGGATACGCTTTATCTGCAAGAATATGGAAGTTGCAGAATCTGGCCTCAAAATCCTAAAAATCCAAACCAAGGCAATGAACAAAATGCTAATTTAGAAAATTCTTTGCAAGAAGATGTTCCCTTTTAATATCTATTTCTTCTTTGATTTATTAAATTTTTGATTATGGCAGAAGCCAGCATAAGCTTTGCTAAATAAGCCACTTTTCCCCAATATGTGTTTTCAAGTACATGATTTTTGAAATTTTCAAGCCAATGTTCCCGGCTTTTCACCAATCTCTGTTTCATAGGATAAAAAAGGATTAAGGATTTTTAAACTTTACTACTAGCTAAAGATAACATAAAATGCCAACAGCTTTCAGCGCCCTTAATAATCAGCACAGATAGATTTTATCTGCTCTTCAGGTAATCTATGAAAAGGCTAATTCCTCCTATACTTTAGAAACCTTGCAGAAACAACAACACTTAGCAGGATGACAAATTTTATTTTATATGCTGTTTTTACGAGACAAACACAGCGAAAGGCGCATAATTTCAACAATTAAGGCGATTTTATCTTAATTTTATCTTTAATCAATAAATATTTATTTTTTTTTATCAAAAATAGTGCAGTTATTATCGCAGTAATTATTATAATTATAATTAAAATAATTGCAGTAGTAGTTTTTAATGTTTTTGTTTTTTCTTCTGTTTTATTAGATTCACCTGCTCCTCCCGCAGAAATTGGCTCTTCTGATATATCAGGATTCTTCTGTGCAATGGCAAAGTAGCTGAATGAATCTACTTCAGCAACATAATACTCATTTTTATCATCGCTGTTTATGTTTTTAGTTTCAATAAGCTTCCATTCTTTTGCTTGCTCATCAAATTTAAATAATGCTATATTGTCTTTGCTCAAATTCTTTTCCTTAAGCCAGCCTTTTTCAACCTGCATTTCAATTTCTGCTTTCTTTAATATCCCCCTGTTCAAATTTGTCGCATCAATTTGTATGTACTTATATACCTTACCTGTTTTTTCAGTAGATACATTAGCAGGCTTGCCATCATGCTTTAACACACTAATTTTAACATTCTGAACAGGAGCATTAACTTCAATTGATATTTGCTTTAAACCTATGTCTTTGTCGTCTATTTTCATAATAGTGGCATTTCCAGGCGTGATTTTTGTCCATGAATGTGTTTTCTTAACATTAGTTGTTGCATTGCCACTCCCAGTGCTGCCCGAACTTGAACTTGCTCCCGATGATGCAGCAGGCAGAACACTTCCGGATATTGATGGTCCTGTTCCGGAAAAGTGAGGTATTCTGATCCAAATTACATTTTGCGAAGTGTTAAGATAGCAGGGATTTGTCTCGTTAAATATTGTTGCATTTGTAGTACAGCTTGTTCCTGACATTAAGGTTTGCCACTCACTCTTTTTTGCGCTATAGTATGAATAGTTTGCAGAAAATGTAGTTGCATTTGTTCCATTTGCAGTAACATTCCAAATAATGTTCCAATTATCATCATAGAAATTAGCCATACTCATGTTTACTTGTGCACCATCATTTAAGCCAGAGCCGGCAGATTCAGTGTACGGAACGCCGACAAGTATGTAATCATAAATGCTTGGTCCTAGAGAGCCAAATCTTAATGCGGCATCAAACCCATCAGAACTTGTTTCTCCTACACTGCTGTCAAATAAAGCATCAGGAGGTCCCGACGCGATAAGGTCAACATTAACATAATGCACTTTGATGTTGCCAGTGCCCATTCTAAAGCTTAGCTTTCCTCCACCAATTAATGAGGACATTGGCTTGAAATTGCCCATATTCTGTTCGCTTCCTCCGATAAGGCACGAATCTGCAGGATTCGGAGCATCACAGCTGGAATTTGAAGTATAAAGAGCCATGCTTAAAGAGGCCGCAGCTATTTGGCTGTCAATCGCATTAGGATTAAATGCGTTTATAGTAATATTGCTATTATTTACTATTTGCGCAACAGTTCTGTCTAGTTTCCTGGGCGCAAAGCTTCCGGCTCCGCCACTTACAAATATATTCATCTCTTTCACTTTAGTATTATTTAAAAGAGGAATACTAAAAGTTGCACTGCTGAATGATTGGTCTATCGTTGCTATCCATATAAATTCATCCATGCCATGCAATTGGGAGTAATTTAATTTTATTTCAACATGCGCAAAGACATTGCTAAGTGTTGTATTTGTGCTGTTGACTAAAGTAAAGTTTTGTTTTCTTGCAGAAGCATTGAAATTAACCGCTCCCGCTTCAATTCTATTCATTGATATATTATTCTGAATGCCAAGCAATCCAGTCATCGCACTGAAATTAAACTGATTAACCGCATTGCCATTATATGCCAGGCTTATATTTTTAAATCCTCCGAAAAACTCGCTGCCATTTCTTGCAACTGCAAACAAAAGCATGGTAGAATCTTCTACAGTTCCAGGAAGAGAAATATTATATGACGCATTTCCAGTTAAATTATATAAATCACTTTGACCACTCCCGCTTGAATTGGTAAGACTTGAGCTTAAATTAAATGGAAGCACTCCATCACTAACATGAGCAATATTTCCCGGCTCAAGAAGAAAAGGAACTATAGTAAATTCATTCCATCCGCTTATACTTGAATAATTAATAAACCCGCTGACTCTGACTAATGAAAGCGTTACATTAAATTGTTTTTTTAGAGTATTTGTTGTCGCATTATAGCTTGAAATATTGCTAGTGCCAAAGTTGTAAGATTCTGTAGAGCTGAAATTATTCCAATTAAGATATAAAGGCATGCTCTGATTTGGAAATATCATAATTGTGTAATTGCGCCCACGCGGAACTTTTACAATAGCTTCTGTAACATAATTAGTAAAATCTTCTGTTATGGGGAATCCTAATCTTGAATCTTTAATTTGATAGTTAAATGCAGTCCTTCCACCGCTGGAATTAACCGCGGTAATATTAATAGTGCCTGCAGGGTATAAGAAGAAATTAGTCGCGGAAAGCTCTGACGGAAATATGTCATGAGGAAAAGCAGGCAGCGCTTGCCCAATAAATGTGGTGAAGTTATAGGTAGTATTTGTATGCGTTATTACAGGAGTATAAAATCCATCAGTTGGCCCTGTAACAGTTAAATTAAACCATCCGGAAGCATTTGTAGTCGTGCTGTTATACCCGGTTATAGTAAAAGCGTTGTTTCTCACAGTGACATTAATTAAGGAATTATTAAGCGCGCCGCCGCTTGAATTATAAACGCTTCCATTAAATTGAAAATCTGCATAGGCAAAGGGCATCCAGAATAAAGAAGTAAATAACACAATTAGCGCAAGAAAAAATTTATTTTTTAATATAACCATCTTTTTATTATTCTTTTATTTGAGTTTTCAATTATTTATAATAATAATTCAAAAAATCATTATCAAAAATAACTCCCCCGGTCGTTCCAGGTGTTTGTGTAGTAGTTGTCTCGGTTGTAGTTGCAGGTTGAGTTGTTTCAGTTGTTGGTTCTGTTTTTGTTGTCTCGGTTGTAGTTGCAGGTTGAGTTGTTTCTGGTGCGGGCTCTGTTGGTGCAGTTGTCGTTTCTGCAGGAGGTTGTGTTGGCGCAGGATACTGACCTTCAGGATACTGGGATTTATATTGCTCTTCATATCTTCTTCTCTCTTCCTCATATCTTTGCCTGTCTTCATCTCTAAATTCATATTTATATTCCTCTCTTCTTTCTTCTACAAAACATCTGCACGGGCTGGAGGGATCAATGTCTCCGAAGCTGCAGTCCCATGCACCTCCTTTAGCTCTGCATTCTCGCGCAAAATTCTCTTGGAAGTCTCTTGTATCCTTGCGCCTTTGTTCACTTGCCTTAATCATAATTTCCCTGCATCTTTCCTTATCATTGTTTCCAGAGCCATCAATGCCTGCTTTTCTGCACTCTTCAGGGAATCCTCTTCCTTCTCTTTTTTCAAACTCTCCAAAATGCTCAGGCCCTCTTCCGGGGAAGCCCCCTCCTTGCACTTTATTGAAAATTTCCTCAAAGCACTTTAGCTTTTCATCTTTATCTTCTATAGCTTTGCAGTCTCTCCCAAAGGCAAACCCTTTGCCAGGGCCGCGATTCTCGCCCTTCTTTCTCATAATTTCTTCGCATCTTTTAAAAACTTTATGCGGCTGCTCACAGCTTAAGCCAGCAGATTTGCATTCTTCAGGCAAGTTGCTTTCACACATGAATTTTCCGCACTCTTTTCCATTCTTAATTCCAGCTTCAATGCACTCTTCCGGTGCATTTTCCTTAAACATAATTTCTTCGCATTGTAATCTGGCTTCCCTCTCATTTTCAATATCTATTTTTCCTTCTTCAAGAGCTTCAATGCACTCTTCCGGTGCATTTTCCTTAAACATTATAAGCATACATTCTTTTGCCGATTTTGCTCCGGCTTTCTTGCATTCAGGCGGCATGAATTTGTCAAACTGCTTCCCCCTGATTTTTTCTTCTGTGATAAAAAGAGCTTCCTGTAAATGAGGA
>CAZJEV010000046.1:0-7870 GCA_964545215.1 Candidatus Woesearchaeota archaeon | reverse complement strand
CGAAAATTTGCCAAAGGAAAATGTACAAAGAATAATCAAGACAATGAGAAAATATGGTGATAATAAATGGTGGGAATCTCAAGATTCTTTAGTAATAGCTATGTATCAAATTTTTGAGTCCGTACTTATTACCAATTTTTCAACATTTCATAAAGGTCTTGAAAAATTGCTTGATAGACCTGTTTGGACACATGAATTAGGATTAAATTATGAAGGCTTAATAAAAGAAGCAGAATCCGCAATTAAAAGATTAAGACAAGGTCTTGGAAATATAAGCGAAGAGGAAAGAGAAACTCATGTTTTAAAAAGTATAAAAATGCTTGAAGATTATTGCAAAAGAACAGGCAAAGAATTATTAAGTGTTAATTTATCAGATGAAAAAAATGATAATGATGACATAGATTATAGCGGTTATGATGGTTGGTTAAAGCCGGGGGAAAGATGAAAGGCATAGTTGTTCAATTCAGGAGAAGCAGGCACAGAATTAAAGAAAAGCATTACCTTTTAGATTTAAATTTATCAGGAAGAGCTGAAGCTTTGAAGATGAAAGGAAAAGATGTTGAATGGAAAAGTCCTGCTGGAAAGGTAATAAAAGGAAAAATAAGTGATGCTCATGGAAATAAAGGGCTTGTAAGAGCAATTTTTGAACCTGGACTGCCCGGTCAGGCTGTGACAAATGAGGTTGAGGTAAAATGAATTTGGCTGATTTGCTTGATTTAGACAAGGTAGAATTGCAACAGCGCCTTTCTTTATTATCATTATCATCATTAGGAAGTAGAATTCCTGTTTTTTTAGATGACAACATGTATAATTTATCTGATTTAGATGAAGAACGCAGATATGATTTTGAGTTAATTAGAAAGGATTCAAGCCAGGTTTTTAAGAATTATACAAAAGATAAAATTCTTAAAGAGATTATTAAATATAAAGATAATAATAGAATTAGATATCTAAGAGCAAAAGTATCTGAAAAATCATATAATTTAGATGATGGTTTTAAGGAAGGAGCGGATTAAATGAGAAATGAAAAATTTCACTTTAAAGAGAAAGATATAAGGAATTTTGATATTAATTATGCTGAAGATATTTCAAATTTAGCCAGAGCAAGGAAAATCAATGCAAGAGAGCTGTCTGATGGGCTTTATAATGCTTATTTAGTTCATAATAATGGAATGGAAACCGGAATAGAGCTTATTGTAGGAGGGCAGATTATCAGTGCTTGCATTTCAAGTGCATATTATTATAATGGGGGATTAGAAAATGTTTATGTAACTCCTGCTTCTAAGTTGGAGGAATTTAGCTGGGGGGCGGATTGAAATGATAGATTTAGTTAAAAAAATTAATAGGCACATATTTATAAAATATGTAGATGATATTAATAATAGGGATAATGTTAGAAAAATTGATGTGTATGGTTTAGAGGATGCTTTATATGATGTTTATGCAATTGAAGAAGGCGAATTAATTTCTGTTATAAGTGGTCCAAAGTCAATGTGTATAAGTGGCAGTCTAAGATACGCAGGAAATAAAACAGAAGAACTTTACATTACTCCTCACAAGACAGGGGCTGATTGAAATGGGACTAAGAAAAGCACTGGCATATTCAAAAAAAAAGGCAAGGCCTTATACAAGAATATCCAGAAGAAAAGATAAATCTTACATAAAGGCGGTTCCAGGAAGCAAGATTGTGAAATTTTCAGCCGGGAGCGAACAGGATTTCAGGCATGGAAAACATGAATATTCTATTAAATTAATTGCAGAGCAATGGGCGCAAATAAGGGATAATGCGCTTGAATCTGGAAGAATGCTATTAACTAAGGTTTTAGATGAGGAGATTCCCGGGCAGTATTTTCTAATAATAAAGGCACACCCGCATCATATGTTAAGAGAAAACAAGAGCGCTGCCGCGGTTGCCGGAGCTGATAGAATTTCAACTGGAATGACGCAGAGCTTCGGAGTTATAATTGGGAGAGCTGCAATTGTAGATGCCGGAAATGAAATTTTCTTTATTTCTACAACTGACGAAAGAGCTGCAAGAATTGCCAGAAATGCTTTAATTGCTGTTAAGGCAAAAGTTCCCTGCAAGACTAAAATTGTTTTTGAAAAAATTGGTTAATTGCCCGTTTAATAAGCAAGAATACATAAACAAATGGTGAAATAAAAGATGTCTTTGAAAAATTATCAAAATTTGCAGTTCCCTACACAAAGGTTCCGTTAAATTAAAAGGTGATAAAATCAAGATTGCCGACAATAAACTAAAAAGGTTCGCCTAATTATAAATCATGTAATCCCGACGATAAAATAGCTCATCACCCGTTGGCTTAACAGAACCTCAAATAAGAATATTTATTAATATCTTAATCGCTGATTGATAATGCGATTTAGCGGAAAAACTATAAGGCTGGCAGGAGTTTTATCTTTTGTTATCGGGATAATTTTTCTTATACATTCTTTTTCCGGGATTACCGGGTTTATCATCCATGAAGAGCTAAACAAAAATACAAGCTCAATTTTAGGAGCTGTTTTTATTTTAATAGGAATTATCCTCTTGTCTGCCAGAAGGGATTATGAATATGGGCTCCGCTCAAGAGATAGCTTAAGAATACATAATGAAGAAGCGCATTATGCTGCCAGAGAGACTTTTAGAAGACAATATCATCACAACCCAAACAAAGAAGAATTAAAGAAGTTTATAAGAAAATACCATGAAAGAGGCTGGCTTGGAGATTTAGTTGATGCTTTCAGATAATGTTTTGGTTAAATTTATTAACTCGCTTTGTTTTTTTATTTCATGCATAAAAAAGAGGCTGATATTGGAAAGAGCCATGAATTCGTAAAATGGTTTTCTGAATTAAGCAATAAGGATGTCCAGATTGCTGGAGGAAAAGGAGCTTCTCTTGCAGAGATGTATAATAATGGATTTCCTGTTCCGCCCGGGTTTATCGTAACAGCAGGAGCCTATAGCTATTTTATTGAGGGCTCCGGATTAATGGATAAAATAAAATTAATTTTAGATAATCTTGACGTGGAAGACACCGAAAAATTAGAGGAAAAAACAAAAGAAATAAGAAAATTAATTGAGGGAGCAGAGCTTCCAAAGGAATTGGGAGAATCAATTATTGAAGCTTATGATATTCTTGATATTGACAAGCAGAATATAATTAATCAGGCTAAAAGAGGGGCGTTGGAGATTTTAAAAAATTCGCATGAAAATCCTTTTGTTGCTGTTAGAAGTTCTGCAACGACAGAAGATTTAGCTGATGCTTCATTTGCTGGCCAGCAGGAAACTTTCCTGAACGTAAAAGGTGAAAAAGAATTATTGCAAAAAGTGAAGGAATGCTTTGCGTCTTTGTTTACAGCAAGAGCCGTTTATTACAGAGCCAAGAAAGGATTTTATCATTTGGAATCTAAGTTAGCAGTAGTGGTGCAGAGAATGATTGACTCTGAAAAATCCGGAGTTATGTTTTCCAAGAATCCTGCATCTAATAAGGATGAAATAGTTATTGAAGCGGTTTTTGGATTGGGAGAAGGAATTGTTTCAGGAAGAATAAAGCCGGATTATTATTTAGTCAACGGAGAATTTGAAATATTAAAAACAGATGCCGCTGAGAAGAAGGTTGCAATTGTCAGGAATGCCTCCGGGATGAATGTTGAGGTTAAATTAAGTCAGGAAAAAGCAAAACAACAAGTGCTTAATGCTTATGAAATAAAAACTCTGGCCAGATATGCTAAAAAGCTTGAGGAGCATTATAAAAAGCCGCAAGATATTGAGTTTGCAATTGAAAACAAAGAGATTTATATTGTTCAGTCAAGGCCAATTACTGTTTTTTACAAAGAAGAAAATAAAAAAGAAATGTCTGGAGAAATATTAGTCTCTGGTCTTGGAGCTTCGCCTGGAATCGGGTCAGGGATTATTAAAATAATCAGAAATCTTGATGAACTAGATAAAATCCAGAAAGGCGATGTTCTTGTTACAGAGATGACTAATCCAGACATGGTTGTAAGCATGCAGAAGGCTTCTGCAATTGTCACGGACGAAGGAGGTTTGACAAGTCACGCAGCGATTATTTCAAGAGAGATGGGAATTCCGGCGGTTGTCGGAACTCTAAACGCCACTTCTGTTTTAAAAGACGGGGTAGAAATTACAGTTGATGGCTTTAATGGAAAAGTATTTTTAGGAAAAGGCCAAGAAAAACTAGTTGAAATAAAGCCAATTGTTCAGACTAAGGCTAAAATTAAGGTTATTTTGGATCTGCCTGATTTTGCTGAAAGAGCGGCAAAAACAGGAATTAGAAGTGTCGGCTTGTTAAGATTAGAAGGAATAATTGCATCATCTGGAAAACACCCCCTTTATTATGTTCAAAATAAAAATATTGATGAATATACTGATATTTTATTTAATGGAATAAGAAAAATTGCGTTGCATTTTAAGGAAATTTGGATTCGCACGTCTGATTTAAGAAGTGATGAATTTGGCAATTTACTGGGAAGCCCAAAAGAAAAAGAAGGAAATCCTATGTTAGGAAATCACGGAATAAGATTTTCTTTAAAGCATAAGGAAATTATTGAAGCTGAATTAGAAGCTGTTAAGAAAATTGCTCTGGAATTTAAAGATAATATATTTGGAGTTATGATACCCCAAGTTATTAATTTAGGGGAGCTTGAAGAAACTAAGAAAACTGCCCTGGATTTGAAAATGCCTGATAATGTTAAGATAGGAATAATGATAGAAACGCCTGCCGCGGTGCAGATAATAAATCAATTATGCGAAGAAGGGATTGATTTTGTCAGCTTTGGAACAAATGATTTAACGCAATATATGCTTGCCTTGGATAGAAATAATCCTGAAATTCAGGAGCTGTATGATGAGATGAATCCGGCAGTATTATCAGCTTTAAGCTATGTAATAAGAAGATGCAGGAAATATGGAGTTGAAACTTCAATTTGCGGGCAGGCGGGAAGCAGGCCTGAGATGGTGAAATTTTTAGTAAGAGAGGGTATTGACAGCATTTCTGTAAATGCAGACGCCGCTGAAAAAGTCAGCAAGATTGTTGCTGAAATTGAATCAATTTCAGATAATATATCAAATAATGATGAAGGGAAAGCAAGAGAAACTGAAAGAGCAGAGAGAGTAAATGAAGATCTCATTAAAGATAAAAATGTTATAGATAATGATAAAAAAATAATTAAAATTAATACTGAAAAAGCAAGTTTGGATAAAGATATTGAAGAAATTGTTTTAGCTGAATTAAATGAGGATGATGAAGATTATACTCCCGGAATAGAAGATAATAAAAAAGACATTCCGCCTTTAAATGATGCGATTCCTGTTGATTCTGAAATGTTTAATCAGAAATAATCACATCAGATAATCAAGCCCGTCATAGACAAGTTTTCTTCTTTTTTTTCTGCAATAGCCTATCATATTTCTTACCTGATAAGCCCTTCTAACTTCGTGATTTGAATGAAAGTATCTATTAATCTCGGAAGAAATTTTAATCCAATCAAAGACATTTCTCTCAAGAATTTGAAGTAGTTCAGACTTATTTCTTTTTTGCATTATAGACAGGCTTGAAAGAGATTTATTTGTTTTGTACTCTGGACTTTGCATAAGATAAAAAGCAAAAATTATTTCTTCATTACTCCAGGGAATTCTGCCTAAAGAAATAGCAGAAGCCGTTCCTGCTTTGCTTGCAAGTTTGCTTCTTTCTTCTTCAGTAAAAGAATGAATTCCTTCTTTATATTGTAGCCTTCTGTCTAATTCATCAGAATGGTGCATTTTAGCTCTCATTTTTGCTTCTTTTTTGCTAATCATTCCGGCATAAACAGGGCCGAACACTCTGTTTTTATTTCCTACCGCAGCAAGTCTTACAGAATTTATAAAAGAACTTTTGCTCATCTTTAGATGAGTCCTTTCTTTTAAATCCAGAGCTATATCATTATAACTTTCTCCTTTTCTCAATCTTTCTCTTATCTCTATTCCGTACTGATCTTGAAGGTATTTGCCTGTTAAGATTGAAAACCTTATTGCTCTGACTGTCCGGGCATCCATCTATATTTCTGGAATTATCCTATTTAATATAATTCTATAGTATTGTTACTACTAATTAGTTCTTACTACCGAAAGGTTTAAATACTTGTTTTCATAAGGAAAAGTATGGCAGATAAAAAAGGAAATCCAAGAAAAGAAATATGGAAATACTTAGAGCTGGCTGATGAAGGGCTTGTTGTATCTCATGGTTTAGAGAGTAATGTAGGAGGCATTGTAACTGAAGCAGAAAAAAAGAGGGACAAATATGCTCTGGAAGGAATCCTAAATGAGCCTCAACCAGCCACGGGACAGCCTTTAATGTCAAAGGAAGAATTTGAGGGCAAAACTGATGAAGAAAAAAGAGCCTTAATAGGACAACAATTTCAGTTTAGAGTTAACAGCGCTTTGAGAAACTCAATAGATATTTTAGCAAGAAACGGAGATGTTATATTTAAGGATGAAAGCGGAAAATATTCAGATAAATTAGTTGATATTGCATTGTCAGGAGATGAGCATGGCCGTGAAACAATAAATGAAAATGCTGATAAAAAATTTGCCGACATGATTGAAAAAAGCAGGGAGTATCTTAATTATAGAACTCTTGCCAGGAGAATTAAGGAAGGAAGGAAAATACCTGCACAGAATGAAGAAGAGTTAAGGAAAATATCCGGGGCTTTGGCTTTTGAGAGTGCGTATAAAGCTTTGAAAGAAAAAGGATATAATGAGAAATTAAGTGAGCTGGGAGCTCGTCTGGCAGAACTTGCCGGAAAAATATTATTTTCTGTTGAGAAAATTGAAAAAGAAAAAACAGGAATTGGAAAATTAAGAAAGGAAGCTAAAGAGAGATTAGAAAAAGCAACAGGAAAAGATGCAGAGCAGGCAGTTGCAGAATATGTTGCCGATACTCTTGTAAAAATGGTGCGCTCTGGAAATGCCCAAAAAGAGCAGCAAGCTGTTAGTCTCTATCATGCTGCTGAAAAAGGCCATGCATTAGGCGTGCAGGATTTTGCTGAATTTTACAAGCCTAAGGAAAGGAAATTGTAACGCTAAAATTTGTTTATATGCTAATGTCATTGTTTTAAGAGATAATAATTTTGTTATAATTTTCAATTATTTCGTTTCAAGCATTTTTGCAATGACAGAAGTCATTTCTTCAAGGAATTTTTCTGCCTTTGACTGCCATAAGTCTATATCAATACCTTTAATATTTTTTGTTTCCCCATGAGCTATTCCTTTATGAAGCAAATATAAGTCCCTTAATGCATGAACATGCTCAATTGCCAGCATCCCAGAATCCACGAATGTTTGTTTCATTAAAAGAGGAATATGCTCCGGGCTTGGGGGTATTTTTCCTGCAGTTATTAAAGCTGCCTGGGCAGAGTCAATCATGCACCAATAAACTCCTTCAATCGCAGACAATTCCGCTCCTTTTGATCTTGCAAGATGAGTTGGAGCTCTTTGCAATGCCGCATAAACTGCTTCCGGGGTTGAACGGATTTTTCCCTGCAGCAAAAGAGATTTCAAAGGGTTAAAGAAGCCTCCGATATCAATTAAAGCTTCGCCATATCTTAAAATATTAATTACTATTGGGTCGCCGTATAATAAATCATTCCACCATGTTGTCAATTTTACAGTATTAATATGGAGCTCTTTTCTGTAGCTATTTGAAGCAATCAGTTTTGCCAGCTCTTCCCTGTACCATGCGATTAACTCTAAGTCCCAGTTGAGAGAAGCGTCATCAATGATTAAAATGACATCAATGTCAGAGCCAGCAGATGCGGTAGCTTTTGCCTGCGAGCCGAAGAGAATTGAAGCTTTTATTAGTTTGTCAAATTTTTT
>CAZJEV010000045.1:0-7880 GCA_964545215.1 Candidatus Woesearchaeota archaeon | reverse complement strand
TCTGACAATTAGTAATGATATTTTTTTGTCGTGATAAAAAATTAATGTCTTTTACTATAACCACCAAAATTAATTATACGCTTCTATTCTTGGTTTGCGAACTGACGCAGAGCTTATTATATTTCCTCTGTGCTCCTTGTCATAATCATTTATCATTTTTTTTATATTATATGTTACAAAAAAAAGGCACATGATAATTCCTAAATCTATTAATGCTCTATAAGGCATAGAAAGCTGCTCGCTTAAATTAAGAGCAATAAATTTTTTTATTTCAAGCAGAATTGTTGCAGAAATAATCAGATACATGATATTTCTAATTTTTCCAGAGCATCTGTGAATTACATAAAAGCCAATTATTAAAGTTAATAAGCCTATAATAAATGTAAGAATTCTCAAAGCTTCAATACCATTAAGTTCAAATGTCATTTGCTCTTTTTATCCTTTTATGAATATTTACAAGTTCTTAAATATATCAGCCAGTTTTGATTCAGTCTGCTTGAATTTAATATGCCCCGCTCTTCTTAAAGCATTCTCATCTATCTTGAAATGTTTTTTAAGATTAGGCTTCATGCTTCTTAATTGATAAATAATAATTAAGAATGTCAAAAATACCGTTCCTAATAAGGCATATATTATAATTTCCTGCCTTGATAAAGGCTCTTTTCCAACAAAAAAAGATGCGCTTGAAACCGCTACCTGCCCTTCATATATTGTTTTTACATAAAGAATATATTCTCCTTCCTCTATATTTTTCGGAACGCTAATTACTTTTAGCAAATCAACCTGTGTTTCAATAGCAACAGTTTCTTCGTCTGTTAATAATATGTCGCCCTTTTTATTTTTTAGGAAGTATTTTATTGTTACATCCACTCTTCCCTCTCTACCTAAATTAAATATATTTACATTCGCAATTATCTCATCCCCTGCAAGCACCTTTTGAAATCTTTTTGGTATGTCTATTTTTACATCAAATAATGATTTTTTGGATGAAATATCAATCACTATGAAAATTTCTTTTTCGCCTGCTTCGCTTTTTGCAACAAGTCTTCCAACATAAGTATCAGGAATTTCATCTTCTTTTGCTATAATGTCAAGCGCCACAGTTCTTCTTTCTCCGGGCTCAATAGTAATGCTTTTTTCTCTTATCTGGACAATGTTTTGCACTTTTTCAATTTCAAGATTTATCGTTATTTTTTTACTTCCCGTATTTATTATTAAAATTTCTTCTTTTTCTGTTTCGCCTTGCTTTATGGCTATTTTTATTCTTTCAGGCAGGATTTCAAAATTTGCTTCTTTTTTTGTAACAGCTGTTCCGCTCCCTCCCCCGCCCCCCCCCCCCCCCCCCCCGCCTCCCCCTCCCGCAGATTCAGCAGGAGTTTCTTCAGTGCTGTAAGTTGTGAAATGAGTTACATTAAATTTTAAAGTTCCGCCACTATAACTTTCTTTTGTGCATATGTCAGAGGAGCATGCAGAGCCGTCTTTTAATATTCTTGGATTTGAGAAGCTCAGATTATATAAGGCTAAAGTTGCGCTTCCATTGAATTGCCTTAATGCAGTCACATTAAACTCAATCCTGTTTAATGATAGATTTATATTTGCATCAAAATCAACTTCGTTTGTATTTCCAGAGTTTATATTTGTAATATTTATAGTTCTGGGAAAAAATACTTTTCCATAAGAAGTGCGCTCAAAAATAATATTAGTCAGATTTTGACATTCTTCATACCCCAATTTATTAAAATCAGTTGAATCTCCTTTATAAGCATCGGAAAAATTGCTATAGTAAACAGAGAATTTTGTTGAATTAACAGAAAAATTAATATTTCTAATTGTTAAATCTCCAATGCTGTTGTTTGCAAATAAATAAAGCCTGTAAACTCCTTGCGAAGTATTAAAATAATGCGGCGGGGAGCTTAAGGTTATATTTGTTCCGTTATTAAGATTAAACCAAACTCCCTGATGCCCAGAAACTGAAAAATTCAGAATCAGGGATATATTGTTGATATAAGTGACATTACGCGGGCTGTTTAAAGTCAGGCTTGCAGGCCCTGTAACCGTAATAGACAAACCAACTTGCTGTGTTGTTGCCTTTCCTGTAACAATTTCTCCCGTGACTGTCTGGCTTGTTATTTTATTTGATATAAAATTTTCCTCAATAGCCCCTATGTTTATACTTAAAACTAAAATAAATGCCATAATTACAAGAAACATTAGCATACACCTCATTGCAGATAAAAACTTATTTAATATTTAAACCTGTCTCTATTATTGCATATTCTTTTTTCTGGCAAAGAAAATTATTATAGCAATGGCTATTATTCCAATTATTAAGTAAGCAATCCAATTGTTTATTTTACCCTCTTCCTTCTTTGCAGGAGTTTTTTCAATAACTAATACATTAAAGTGCCTTTCTACACTCTGCCCAAATCTAAGCTGTCCAGGACCTTCTGTTTTAACTGTCGTAAAAGCTATTCCTATATCATATATATCTCCGGGCTTGGCATTTTCCGGGATTTTGACTTTTATATTTACTTTAATGTCTTTTCTGCCTAGTGGAACTTCATATAGCTCGCTCTCATCTGTAAGAGATGCAATTCCAGAGCCATTAACCAAAACAGCTTTTAAAGTAATATTATTGTCTCCCACCATATTTTGCAGCTCAAGATATATTTCCTTAGAATCCCCTGGAAAAGCCTTTAAAGGATCCAAAGGGTCCCTATTTCCAACATCCCCATAAAAAGTTGTTGCTCCAAACGCATATACGCTGTTAAGCAAAGTTAATAAAATTATAAATAAAAATGCTTTTTTCATTGTCTTTTTTACATTTCCATTTATAAAAATTCTTGCATTATTAATTTTCATGTTTTTGTTTCTCATTTTTAAGCTATCTTAATTGTCCAGGCCCCTTCGTTTGTTGTTGAATATGCCTGGCTTGAAAGCTCTGTTCCTGCCAATCTTAAGCAGAAGTATATCTGCTCAACTGCTGTTCTTCCGTCATTTAAGCTGTAATTCCCCCTTGATAAATTAGTTAAATTCAAGGCAGTAAAAATGCCCCTGCTCATTGCAGTTGCATTGTAAGTTGCTGTTGAGAAATCGCATTCCGCGCTGCTTCCTGTGTTATTGCCTATTGTAAAGTTTCTGGCATATAGAGATACTGCAGAATCAGTTTCTCCATCCAAGTCAGTTGCATTCATCTGCAGATTTCCTGTTGTAACATCTGCGTTTCCTGTGTTGTTTAAAAGCAGGGGGTCATTATTAGAAGTTTGATTTGTTGCACCAGAACTGACAGAAGCCCAAGTCAGAGAAGTAGGCGCTATTACAAAAGCAGATGTTGAGCCAAGAGAGAAATTAGTTGTTATATTTTGAGCAAATGCATTACTGCTGTCATTGACACCAACACTGACATTCCACTGCCCTGCCTGGTCATAATACCATAAATGTATTGTGCATGAATAGTTTGCAAAGCTTGTCGCATAAGTACTAATTTGATTGCACGTGGTGTTATATCTTGTCGCTTCACCTGCTCTTGTTAAGTTTCCCCTGCCTCCGCTTACCTGCAAGTTTGCAAACCCGTCTGCATCATAAGCTGTGAAATTAACCGCAATATTAACGAAAGAATTCTCTGTAATGCTTTGTGCAGGAATAACAGTTACATTTACTATCTGGGGCGCGGTATTTGCAACCGTGATATTTAAATTAACGCTCTGAGATGTTACTCTTCCAGTTATTTTATTCCAAAGCCCAGATAATTTTGCAGAAGCTGGCGAAACAGAAAAAACCATTATAAAAATAAGCATAAAACTAATAACAAAGATAGAAATATTTTTTTTATCACCCATTTTTTTACACCTGCTTTTTACCAGTTAGCTATTTATAAGTCAAGCCTTATCTTCTTTTTAAACATTTCTTTTATTGGACATAACTTATGATTTTTATTTTCTAACTTTCGCTCTTTTTAAATCTCTACATAAATATTTTCGCTCTTAAATCAATTCTACATAAATAATAAGTATTTAAATAAAAATACTAACATTTATAAGTATTAATACATAAAAAATAAGTAATGAGAAGAGCTCACTTAGCCAGAACTAAAATCAGGGAATTAAAGAAAAAGATTGCTCAATGCGAGCAATATAAAAAATCCCTCATAGATTATCTTCAAAATTTAAATAATAAATATTTAGAAAGACAGCTCTCGCACTTTGATTATCAGGATTTACTAAAAGAAAAAAAATCCGGAAAAACAATCTCCGAGTGGCTCAATTATTACGACAAATACATAAGCGAGTGCGGTATTAGAATTCAAAAAGAGCAGAAAAATATCGTAAAAAGTTATTTTCTTGCAGGTTTTTTCACATTGCTATTTATTATGATTGCATTTTTATCTTTATTAAACCTCCAGAAATTTACAGGATTTTTTATTCAAGGGCAGGAAATTTCCAGAAATTTATATTCTGAAGATTTGAATTTAAATTTCAATGAATCCTATGAATATTCTTGGATTTTAAAAAATCCTGGCCAGCTTATCTCCCTAAAAGTTTCAGGGGAAATACAAGAAAAAAAATCAGGGAATATTAAAATTTATTTGGATAACCTTTTAATTTTAGACAGCTCCAAATTAAAAAATAAAGACAATTTGCTCATCACTGGAAGCGCCATTGTTAATGAAATTAATTCTACGGCAATTCAATCTGAATTTATTTTAAATAATACTCAAACAGGGCAGGAGCCAATAAAAGAAGTGAGCCCTTCTCAAGAAGCTTCCGCCCTTATTGAGGCTCAGCCAGAAAAACAAAAAATAAAATTTCAGGATATTTGCGAAGAAACCTGCAATCTGGAATCATTAAATTTAACATCTGAATCATACTCATTAAGGATAGAAATTGATAATGTAATATTAAATTTAAATCAAATAAATTATGAAATTCTTACTTTTAAAAAAGAGACGGAAAAAGAATTTAAAGATGCTCAGACAGCTCAAGAAAAATTTTTCAATATTTCAGAAATCCAAGACATTGAAATTTTGGAAAAAAATAATAAGGCTGAAATTAATGAAACAAAATCACAGATTGTAATAGGCAGGCCGGTTAAATGGAAAAAGCATATTAAGCTCCAGGAAATTTCAAATTTTTCAATTAGGCTCCCGGAAGAAGCTGAAAATATCTCCATAAAAAAGCTTGAATCTGGCAGTCAAAAAGATATTACATACAAGTCTTCAATAACAGGAAGCGCAGTTTTATCTCCTTCATCTTCAAATATTAAAACTTTCTTTAATAAAATATTTTCTTATTTAAGAATCACTGGACTTGCAATAGCTCAAGAAACGCAGGAAATTAAAAAAGAAATTGTTATTCAAGATTCTGCCCTGGAGTATGAAATAGAATATGAAACTCCCGCTCCAGAAGCCTTTGAAGAAGAAATATCAAAAAATAAAAAAAGAGTCATTATTTCTGCTCCGGATAATTTAAATTATACTAATGTTTTAAGCTTTACATCAGTTCAGGAAATTGTTCCGTTAAACTCCCAATCAAAAATAAAAGTTTTTTGGGTTGAAAATAATTCATATATTCCTTTTACAGCCCAAGACACTGACAAAAACGGATTTATTGATTACATAGAATGGCTTATCCCTCATTTAAGCGCGCAGACTTTTGAAATTATTTTAATTACAAAGGCAGAGCATCTTGATGAAAACAAAGAATTCATATCAGATATTTACGAATCTGTTAAGGCTTTAGACGGAAATTGGAGCGAAGAAATACAAGATGCTCATTATGTAAGAGTTATCTTTGAAAAACCACTCTCTTCTACTAATGACATTACCATCTATCCAAGAGTAGTTTCAGGAAACCCAACGATAAAAATTTATGAAGTCAATAAAAGCGAAACTATCGCAGAATTTTCATCTTTAATCTCTAATGAATATAACAAAGTCTTCTTAACAAATCTTCAAGGAAGTCAGGATACTTTTGACCTCTTGATTCGCTCTGGAAGTGTGCAATTTGACCATATCATAGACCCAGTAACATTAACAACTCTTGTCCCCAGCAATGACACCCAAAATACAACCTCTGGAGCTTTAACAGAGAACACATACACTTTCAGCACTCAAACCTCTATCACCCAAACATGTTACACTCAAATAAATGCATCAGGGGGCAATGCGTGCTTGGAAAATGAAGGCTCTGCGTCCCTTGACGCATACTTCCTCTGGAACATTTCTCTCCCCGCAGATAATGCAAGCATTAATTGGATTTGGATAAAAAGTATTTCTGCTAAAACTGGAACAACCGCAGATAAATTAAACATTTCATTATATAATTGGACAAAAGGAGGATGGGGCTCTGTAAATAGCTCAAATACAACCGCCGGGGCAAATAATATAACATTAACATTTAATATTACTGCAAGGTCAATAGGCCAATATGTTAATAATTCTGCTGGAAATAAACTAAGATTTTTATCAACTGTTCAAGGAGCCTCCAACGAAGATCTAAATCAGGATTACATGGAAGTTGTAGTGAGCTACAATACCACTACTGATACAACTTCTCCCATAGTTAATTTGTCATATCCTTCAAATAACACGCAGTCTATCAGTGCAAACCAGAGCTTTAATGCCTCATTTACAGATGACATAGGTTTGCAGAATGCCACATTATATATTTGGAATTCATCAGACACTTTAATAAACACAACAACAAGAACAGCTTCTGGAACAAGTGACGCAATTAATATCACAGTTCTTCTGCCATCAAACGGAACCTTTTATTGGAATTACTTGGCAGCAGACACAAGCAATAACCTGGCATTTAATAATACTAACTTCACAATACTTTATGATGCAGTTCCGCCAAATATATCTTATGTATCTCCAACAGAGGCAAATGGCTCTTATAAAAGCGCAAGTACAATTAATATTAATGTAACAGCAAGTGAAAATAGCGGAGGAGCAGGGCTATCAAACATAACAATTCGCTTATATAATGGCTCCTATACTTTAAATCAAAGCAACACTTCTACAATAAGTCCATTTAATATTACCTACCCCGGCCTTTCAGATGGCATATATTGGTTTAATGTAACAGCCGCAGACACATTAAACAATCTTAACCATACAGAAACAAGAAATGTTACAATAGATACAAAAAATCCTGAAATAGGTTTTGGCGGAGGCACAGCAGGTGATGGAGCCAATGTATCGGTAAACTGGACATATGTAAATGTTTCTTTAAATGAAACAAACTTCAAAAATATTACATTTACAATATTTAATTCTTCCGGCATTCAAAATCAAACCCCCTTTACTATTTTAACAACGACAATTAACTGGACAAATTTAGCTAATGGAAATTACACTTATAATGTAAGCACTTATGATTTAGCTAACAACTTCAATTCAACTTCAAATAGATTCATAAATATTTCAGTTGTTGCAGCAAATACCGCTCCTCAAATAGTAAATGTAACTTCTATTCCCGCGCAAAGCATAACAGAAAATTCCTTTACATTATTAGAAGTTAATTTTACAGCTTATGACGCAGATGGTTTTGGAGATTTAAAAACCTCCGGATTAATAGGCAATATTTCCAGGCCTGGAGAAGCCCTCCGTTATAATAATTCCTGTTTCCAGAGAAATACTTATGCAACTAATTTTGCTAATTACACTTGCAGATTTGAAATATGGTATTTTGACCAGGCAGGGCAGTGGAATGTCAGTGTTACAATAAATGACTCTGCTGACGCATTTGCTCAAAATACAACAACTAATTTCTCTCTTGGCTCAACATCTGCTTTTGTTATAGTCCCTTCTTCTCTCACATGGGCTGAAATTCTTCCAGGAAGTAATAATCAAACTTCTAATAATGACCCTCTTCTTT
>CAZJEV010000044.1:0-7908 GCA_964545215.1 Candidatus Woesearchaeota archaeon | reverse complement strand
TATCTGTATGCAATTTAAAGGCAAAATCAAGAGCAGTGCTTTTAGGAGGCATTAAAAAGCAATCCGGAAGAATATTGCCCTTGCTGTCCGCTAATTTTGCTCCGGCAGGATAAACAGCAATATATTTCAAAATGTCAAATATAGTTTTATTTAAAACTTCCTGAACTCCTGTTGAGCCATATTCTTTTATTATCTTTTTTATGTTGTCAAGAGCTTGCTTTTGCTTTTCATTTAATTCTTTCTTTATTTGAAACTCTTTCTCTCCCGGAATATATTCGATCAATCCAGACTTATCTGCCTCTCTTAAAGCTAACTCCCCGTCTGCAAAGCAGGGGATTGTTAAATAATCAAATTCTTTTTTTATTTTTTCAAAGTTTTCTTTTGCATTTGGCCTGTCAATTTTATTAGCTGCAATTACCATTGGCTTTGTATATTTTCTTAAAAGCCGGGCAAATTTAAATATTTCATTTTCATTCCATGATACCGGCTTTTCTGCATTTAATCCGCTTTTTGATAAAATATATTTAACATCCTCTTCTTTTACTTTTAAGCCTGAAAACTGCTTTGCAACAGCCCCAGCAAAATTCAAATGTTGCATCTCCATTGTCCTAGAAAATACTTTCCAAACCTTATTTAATAGACTAAAATACCACAAATCCAGCTCTTTCTCTATTATCTTAACATCATTTCCAGGATAATAATCTTCAGTTGGCTTTCCTTCGCTATCTGTTTCTCCGGAGATGTCAACAACGTGAATAAAGGCGTCAGCTGAAGCCAAATCAGACAGAAATTCATTTCCTAATCCTCTTCCTTCTGATGCGCCTTCTACCAATCCTGCAACATCCATTAATTCAAAAGGCACGAATCTCCATCCGGACTTAACATAGCCTTCTCTTGGATTTGAGACTTTGTTAAATTTAGTTGCGAGGTCTTTTATTTTCACATAAGCAATTCCCCTATTAGACTTTATAGTTGCAAAAGGGTAATTTGCAATAAGAGCGTCTACTAAAGTTGATGATTTGAAAAATGTTGACTTGCCTGCATTGGGTTTTCCTACAATTCCAATTAGCATCTTATTAGAGGAAATAATGGCTTTAAAATATTATTCATCAGGAAAAAATTATGCAATCTCTTCCACTTTCCTTTGTAATTCTTCCAATGTACCGCTATTGAATATCTTTATATCAGCCATCTTACAGCACTCATCGCTTTTCTGCCCATAATAAGGCTCACCTTCTCCTCTATCCCTTTTTTCCAGCTTAATTAATTCCTCTTTGCCCTTCAAATCCAAGTCTTTTTTCCTGGCGCTCATCCATTCAATCCTCTTTTCCAGAGGAGCAGTAACGCAAACAAGCTTAAAGTCTTTGAATGCATTTCTAAAAGCCTCTATTTCTCCCGGGTTCCTGAATCCTTCAACAACATAATTCTCTCTCTGGTCAATTTTCTCAATTATTTTATTAGCCCAGTAACCATTTCCAAATCTTCTGCGCATCTCATTTCCAATATCCTGCATTGAGCTTCTTTCCAATTCCAATCCACGGACTCTCATTTCTATTCTTATTTCCTCAGCAAAACTTATTCTTCTATATCCTTTCTCAATTAAAGCATCAGCCAGCACGCTCTTCCCGGAACATATAGGCCCGACAATTCCGATTATCATATCTTTTTCTTTATAATAAACTATTTATATCTTTACATGAATAAAAATGAATGCTGGAAGAAAGATTGGAGTTCCCGATAGAGCAGACAAGAGGGATAGTTAGAGCTGATTTTTGGGAAGAGAAAAAAAGAGGACCAAAATTGACAATTCAGGAATGGATGTATAGGATAAAACATAATGTTATTTCTCTTCCTTATGTTGCTAGCAATGGAGTTTATACGAAAAGAGGATTAAAAAAGAAATTAAGGGCTACTAATCGCATAATAAGATTTTTGGAAAGACAAAATGCCCTGAGATTAGACACTGATAAATCAAGAACAACTAATAAGGTTTATACAAATCTTTCAATAGCCAATACAATAAGTTCTGCTTCAAACAGGAATATTGAGGAAATTCTTCTTGAAGATACGCATTATAACAGAGAAAAATACAGCTGGGAGCCACATCACCATATAAAAGTTCTTTGGAGTGCTTATCTTGGAGACAGGTGGTTTGAGACATTTAAGGAAATACAGAGAAGAAAAATTGAAAGCAGAGAGTTAAAACTGCCTGTTTTGTATGAATGGCAAATAATACCAAGAGCAGTTATTACAAGGATTTTAAAAGTGAGCCAGAAGACATTTCAAGAGCTAAATAAAACGGGATTTTTGATACCAATGAATTACGAGAAATTTAAATCAAGGAGCAATAAAAATTTTGTTCATATGAAGGCCTTGGCTCAATTTTTCGCTCTTTTGGAAGATACACAATTATCCAGAAAATTTATTCCAAAGGAAAGAGATAACAATTATCAAGACATTCTTGCGGGAATAAATAATAAGAGGCTTATTCCTTATTTAAGAGAAAATGGTCTGGTTACAAACAGGGATTATTCTGTCAAAGAACTTAGCGAGAAGACGGGAATAGCAGAATCAATAATACGCTCATGGATTTTTATGATGAAAGCCATTCCGTTTACAAGAGAAAATTACACAGAAAAAAGAACAAGAGTGTTAATTAAGGGGATAGATTTTGCTTTTTATGCTTTGAAAGGCGAAGAAAGAAAAAAACAAATGTCAAAGAAAGACATTGCCGAGCTATTTGCCATAAAAGAAAAGCAGGTTGAATCACTTCATCTTCCTCCGGTTAAAGAGCTATATGGAAGCCAGCAATATGTTTATCCTCTTTATGATGTCTTTTGTTTTGATATAAGAAGGAAATACATTAAGTAAGAAAAAAGCTATAATTGGCTGAAAATTGAATTAAAACAAAGTCTTTTGCTTGCTTGACGAGACAATATCATCAAAGGATTTGTTGAATAGAGAGAGGACTTGGTTTGCAATTGGGGCAATTTGTTTGTCAATGTAATGCTCGTAATCTATTTTATGCTTTAGTTTTTGAATTGGCTCTGGGCCAGATTGTGTTATGTAATATTGAATGATGTTGGATTCTAATTTTTCCAGTTGCCTTGCGGCTTTTACATGGGGAGGAGTTGTTTTTGTGTATTCTGCAAGCTCTTTTCTTATTGATTTTCTGTAAATAAGCTTGTTGTCTAATTGTCCTGAGAGGATTTTTTTAATGTAATCCTTAATGAATTTTTCAGGAGATTCTTTATGAAAGATTTTAAGCAAAAGCTCTTTTTGAAAGTCTCTTGCAGCATCTGTCCAGTCGCCTCTTATTGCTTCTAATCCAACAATTTCAATAACCTCGTTGCCAGATTTTTCCAATAAACCTGCATAACGCTTTTTTGCAGCAACGGCCGCTTCTTTTCCTGTCCTGATTTTTGGGAACATTAATGAGAGATATTGCTTATCAAACTGCAGTTCTAGATATGACTGCCTGTTATAATTATTTTTTACATAATCTTGATAGAATTTATTAATTTTGTTCTGGATTTCGTGGCCTAATTCGTCGGCTTTGTCTTCTGGAATTCCAGACTCTAAAAAAATACTGTCAGTGTCGGAATAAATAACTTTATAGCCTAGTTTTTCAATTTCTTTTGCAGTTAGCTGTATTATGAACTGGCCGAAATGAGTTATTGCATTTGCCATTTGAAGATTGAAGTATCTGCAATTTGGCGAGGCAAGGACGCCAAAGAAGGAGTTTTGTATGATTTTTATTGCGTAACTTGCTAATTCTCTTTCTTCTTTTTTTGCTTTTTCCCTGGCATGATGAAGTTTTTCAATTATGTCAGGTAAAATACCTGCTTGATTTTTAAAATAAGCCTTATTAGGAGATTCAATTGCATTTTTTTCTTTTTTTTCTAAAAATGATGAGGGGTCTATGTTGAACGTTCTTATAATTGAGGGATACAGAGATTTGAAATCTAAAACCAAGACATTATTATAAATTCCTGCTTCCGGGGTTTTAACATAGCCGCCCTTTATTTTTTCTTCTTTTTGTCCATAACGGGTTGTTGGAGAGACAAGCCTTTTTTTTCTTGCTTCCCTGATATATAAAGAGTCAAAGGATGCAATTGATGCAGTTATTCTATCTAATGGTAAGCCTGTTAATTGAGAGCGGTCAATTGCTAAATCAAGGATTTTTGTTTTTTCAAGAATTTTGTAAACAAGTTCGCAGTCCAAGAGATTATATTCCGCAAGCTTTTGATGATTTTTATCTTTGTATAATGCTGAAATTTCTTTATGCCTATGTTTGCCTTTTATTATTTTTCCAGAGCCTAAAATAGCTTGAGAGACATCTTCTAATGTATATGTTTCAAACTCTGCGTGTTTAATTGAAGGAGCTTCCTGGATAAAAGGGTCTTTAATTAGGGCTAATGCGTCAAGAGCTAATCTTCCAGGGATGTCAGCGCTTGATGCCCGGAAAAAGCCTGATTCTATTCTAATAGAAACGTTTTCATTTGTTCTTCCTAAGTCAAAAGGAATTTCATGTTTTTTAAATAAGGATTGCAGATATTTTAAGTCAAAATCAATGACGCTCCATCCTGTTATTATATCTGGGTCCAGGTTGATGAGCTCTTCTTTAAATTTTATTAGGCATTCATACTCATCTTTACAGCAAACTCCATCTTTGCATTCTAAATCAGAGACTATGAAGATTCTTTTGTAATTATGGGAATAAAGACCAATGCAGTATAGCTCTCCGCTATTCTTATCTGATTCTGTGTCAATTGATATAATTTTAAGTTTGGGATGGAAATTGGCTGGTTTTATATCGGGATTTTGATAAATTCTGTTTATTTTTTCTGAAGAGCTGTAATCCCCTGAAATTTCCAGGCTTCCTAAAATGTCATTATCTATTATAAATCTAAAATGCGGCTTAATGTCTGATTCATATGTGTCAATATTCAGATGATGCAATGCCCTTGAGAGTTTGTTTAATTCGGTATGGGTTTCAGAGGAGATTTTGATGACTTTTTCTTTTTTAAAATTGGCAAATGTAGTCTTTTCTACCCTGAATTTTCCGAGATATTTTCCAGCTCTTTTTAAATCCTGGCTTTTGATGAAGAAGTAAGGCTCAAGCTTGTTTATTGTCACAAATGATTCCCCATTCTCAAGCCTGCCGAAAAGTCTTACATGAGTCTGATTATTTATTATTGTGTAGTCAGGATACACTATAAAACCTTTTATTTTTTCGCCCATTATTTTATAAAAGAAAAAGAGTTTTATAAGTTATCTGTTTAAAATTTAACTATTGTATAAATTTATTAAACAACTTTTTAGTAGTTACAAATAGAAAGATTTAAATATAATTAAAAAGAAGATTTTTTATGAGATATAATGATGGAGTAAAAGTAGCAGATACTTTAAGGGAGTTTGCTGAATGCATTGCCGTGGCCGTCAGTGTTCAGCAGGATTACAATTCTGAAGAAAGGGATTTTGTTCATGTTAATGGTGATTTAGAGCAAGTAGAAACCGTATGCAGCGACTGCTATTATAGGATAAAATTCTGTTTTGAGGCAAAAACCCATCCTTTAAAAAACGGCAATCAGAAAGGAGAGGTTGTATGTTTTGAGGACATTTGCCAGGCAGAAAAAGGCGATAAGGATTTTAAAGATCATAAAGATTATTTAAGAAGGCGTTTTGGAAGGATGATTCACCATATATTTGGGGAATACAGAGATTTAAAAGGAAATTTAAGAGCGAATTTTGTAGATGGCTCTTTAAATGTCTGGCTTCAAAAGCCTTATCCGCCAAGAGATTACAGAATTAATTAGTTAATTATTTAATGTCTTTTTATCTTGGTATTAAATGGGATTGCAAATCGGCGATATAGTTCCGAGGAAAGAAATTAAATTTGAGGAGCTAAAGGAAAAAATAATAGCGGTAGATGCTTTCAATGCTATTTACCAGTTTCTTTCTTCCATAAGACAGCCTGATGGAACCCCTTTAATGGATTTTAAAGGAAGGATAACTTCTCATTTATCCGGCTTGTTTTATAGAAATATAGCACTGCTTTCTGAAGGTATAAAACTGGTTTATGTTTTTGACGGCGAGTATCATGTTTTAAAGGGGAAGACAAGGGAAATAAGAGAAAATGCAAAGGGAACTGCAAGGGAGAAATATCTGCAGGCGAAGGATGAGGAGGATATAGAAGGAATGGGAAAATATGCGCGGGCTTTTACAAGATTAAATGACGAGATAATAAAGGAAAGCAAGGAGCTCTTGGAGGCAATGGGAATTGCTGTTGTTCAGGCTCCTGGAGAAGGAGAAATGCAATGCGCTGAACTTGTCAAGATAGGAGAAGCTTATGCAGTTGCAAGCCAGGATTATGATGCCTTGATTGTTGGGGGAAACAGATTAATACAAAATTTAACATTAGCAAGAAAAAGGAAAACCGTTTCTGGATTTGTCTACATTGCTCCTGAATTGGTAGAATATGAAAAGGTATTAAATGAGCTGGGCATTGATGCTGACCAGTTGATATGCCTGGCAATTCTTGTAGGAACTGATTTTAATCCTGGAGGCGTTAAAGGAATAGGCCCTAAAAAAGCTTTAGCTCTTGTTAAGCAGAAGAAATATCCTGTGCAGATTTTCAAGGAAGTTGAGGAAAAACTTGATTTTAACTGGCAGGAAGTTTTTGAAATCTTCAAGAAGCCAAATGTTGCTAAAATGAAAATTGAATTTCCTAGAATGAATCCTGAAAAAATAAAGGAAATTCTTGTCCAGAGACATGAATTTAATTCTGAAAGAGTAGGGAATCATATCGAGAAATTAAATCAAATTAAGAGAGAAAGCAGCCAGAAGAAATTGTTTTGACTTTAGACTCTTCTATAACCGACTATTTGATTACCCTGATAAATTGGGACTTCTGCATGCTTGCTAGCAGAAGAAGGGTTTTTCATTGCGATAAATACTCCTATTATTAGAAAAATTATCCCTGCTATTGTAAGAAATGTATTGTTTAATTGCCCTGGAAGAGTAATGGAGATGATTTTTCTTACTCCATTTATTGATAAGGCCAAAGCTGCTAGGCCAATTATTGAGAGCAGGTATCCTATTATTTTAAGCATTTTTCCTCTTTATTATACTTTAATGAGGGATTTATATTTAAATCTTGCTTTTAAGCGTTAGGCGTTATTCTTACACATTAACTATTATATAGTCAACTTAAAACTTTAAATGGCAACTTCTCCAAAAGTCACCAGAAAGCAAAACATTTAAATATTTATATGTATTTAATAATCATATGATAAATAAATACATATTTAAACATGTGCACAAACAGGGATTTAGCGAAGATGAGATTTATGGGGCTTATAAGATATTTTTTGGCACCTTAGTGTCAGAATCAAGATTTAAAGTGCTTAACCTTCTTAGAAAGGGCGGGAAAAATGTCTCTGAAATGATGAAAGAATTAAAAATGGACCAAACTGCACTTTCACATGACCTTGCGAGATTAAAGCAGTGTGGTTTTGTAGATGTTGAAATTAACGGAAAATACAGATATTACAAGCTTAATGAAAAAACAATAAAACCTTTATTGGAATTAATTGACAAGCACATGTTTCAATATTGCATTCATATTTTGCATAAAATGAAAGTACATGGAAAATAAACAAATAACAACAATCATAATAGTAATTTTAGCTATAATAGTGATAATCAGTTTAATATCTCCTATGTATAGCTATGGAATGATGCCTTTCTTTTCAGGAATGTGGTTTTTTGGATGGCTTTTCATGGCTCTCATTACCATTGCGTTAGTTTTGTTTATTATATGGCTCGTGCAACAAATTCAAAAAGGAGGCAAATATTGATAATTCTGATAATTGGAATAAGTATTTGTCCAGAATTATCGTGATA
>CAZJEV010000043.1:0-8067 GCA_964545215.1 Candidatus Woesearchaeota archaeon | reverse complement strand
CATCTATGGCAAGGATACCTCGGCTTTGGAAGCCGAGAGAGGAATTGCCATCCTCGAATTTAATTCTTGAAAATTGTTAATGTAACTAGGGCTTTGACTAGCGAAGCTGTTAAGCACTATAACAGTTCTTCTCAGCCTTGAGTTGATTTGAGTTGACATTTTTTTATTATTAGATACCTCGCCCTTTAGGGCGGGGTAATTCATTTTTTTGTGAGATATATTAGATAAAGCCTGTTTGTCAAGGGATGTAAAATTTTTATTTTTTCAGGATGCTTTTCATAGACTCTTACTTCATGGGTGAAAGATAATCTTGGTAGCTCTCTTTCAACAGGAGCAAGGGCGAGGGTAATTCCATCTTCATTCCAGATATTTACTTTAATTTCATCATTTTTTGAATATTCTGGAAAATACACGATGGAAAGAAGTTCTTGGAAGACTTTTTCTAAAAATGATAAATTATCCTCTCCAAAAATTTCATCATTGCTATTTTTAATATAATTTGGAATCAGCATTTTTTATTTTTTATTTGAAAATGGGGATGCCCGGATTTAAACCGGGGTCGCCTGCTCCCAAAGCAGGAATACTAATCAGCCTATACTACATCCCCTTAATAAAGAATTAAAAATAGGTTTTTAATTGTTGCTAATTGCAGAAGGCTGAAAATAATATTTTTCTCATCAAAATTTATTAATAGGAATATAAACTTATTTTTTCTTTACAGGCTTTTCTTCCTTCTTTTCCTCTTTCTTTGCTTCTTCTTTTACTGGAGGCGAAGGAGTTCCAGGAGATGGCGTCGCGCCTGGCGCCGGAACAGCGGCCGCAGCTACTTTGGCTGCTTCTTCAGCTGCCTTTGCTTCAGCCAATGCCTTTTGCTCTTTGTCCTGCCTTGCCTTAACATCCGCGAAAAATTCATTTAACTGCTTTAATTTTTCTGATGAAGGGGAAGTAATGACATTTTGAATCTGCTCGTCATAAAATCCTGAATCAATGTCTTTTTCAATTTCTTTTGCCGGCTTGTTATCAATTAAAACGCCTAAAGAGTGGCATGTTCCAACAATGAGTTTTACAGCTGATTTTAAATCTTTAGCCAATAAATTTGACTGTTTTGTTTTTGCAATATCAATTACTCTTTCCAAGGCTATATTTCCGACCTTTACATTGTGAGGAGTGCCAGAGCCTTTTTCCAATCCTAATTCTTTTTTAATTAATTCGGCAACCGGCGGAGAAAAAACTTTTATTTTATATGACTTAGTTTTGCCATCAACGTCAATTTCAACAGGCACTTTAATGCCTTTAAAGTTAGAAGTTGCGGAATTAACATCTGAAATTACTTTTCCAAGATTTATTCCCAATGGACCAATTTGCTGGGCTACTGCTGGCCCTGGTTTCATGTCTCCTCCGTCAACAATTAATTTTACGAGCATTTTTTTTGGTTTTAATCTAAAATTTTAAATCTAGGACTTACTTGGATTATAACCTTTTAAAGTTAATGCATGCGGCAAATCTGCCAAAGATACTCTCCTTAAAGCATAAATAGCCAATAAATTCTGCTCTTCCATTTTATTCAAAAGTTATTTCCTCCTTTTCCTGTTCTGATGATTTTTCTTTTTCTTCTTCTGTTTTTTCTTCGCGCCTTATAACTTTTATGTTATCAATTTTTACTGTTACTGGAATTGGAACAGAAGCTCCTAAAAGAGAGACAACGACTTCTCCTTTCTGTTTATCTACTCTTGTGACTTTTGCTTTTTCCCCCTTAAATGTTTGGCCTATCATTTCAACAATGTCGCCAATCTCAATTTTGTAATCCTCTGCTTTTGGCTCAAGGATGTTCTTTATTTGCTCGTATTCCAAGGTTTTTCCGATAATTCCTTTTATATATGGCAAATTAAATGCTGCTTCTTCTGCTGATTCTCTGTCTTCCGCTTCAAGAATTATATAGCCTTTTAAACCGTGAGCCTTTACAACTGTGTATACATTCAAAGCTTTTTTTTCGGCCCTGCTGCTAATCATTTCAACTGCCCGGTCTTCTTTGTTTGTTGTTACTTTTATTATGAAAATCATTTTTGTTTTCCTATTTAGTATTCTATTTGCACTTTATCTCGATGTGACAATTTCTTAATCACTCACTAAAGTGCTTACTACTTCAATAAATCTAGAGAAGTAGATAAATTTAATGGGAAAATAAGGTTTTTAAAGATTTCTAGTTCTTTGTCTTTTTTCCTTATCCCATCTTGCAGTTTTGCATTTTGGGCATATTAGCGGCCCCTCACCACCTCTCGGAAACCAAACATGAGAACATTTGTTGCATTTGTAGGCGATCTTTCCAAATTCCTTTATTCTTATCTCAGGCATAATATACTTAGTTACTCTTACCTTATAAATCCTTCTTAAAAAAGGAACTTTTAAATAGTTGAGTATACTTTATTAGGTTATATTATATAAGTAATGTTTAAATCATTATCACTGAAATAGACAGATTTATAAAAATGGAAAGGATAATAAAATTAGACAGGCTTAAAGAAGAGATGGAAAGACAATTATTTTTATTAAAACAAGAAATAGGGCTGAAGGAAAAGAAAGAAGAATTTTTGAGAACTATTATTAGTAAAAATCATAAAAGCATGAATGAATATAAAAGAGTTGCAATATCTCCTATAAGATATGCTGGTGGCAAAAGTTTAGCTGTTGGTCATGTTATAAAATTATTACCAAATAACGTAGATAGGATTATTTCTCCATTTTTTGGGGGTGGCTCTGTTGAAATAGCCATGTGCAAATATTTAGATTTGGAAGTTATAGGATTCGACATCTTTGATATATTATGTAATTATTGGAAATTCCAGATAGAACAACCAAAATTACTTTATGAAGAATTAAAGAAATTGAAACCAAATAAAGAAGAATTTGAAAAAATAAGAAAAATATTAAATAAAGTTTGGAAAAAGGAAATTACTTTAGATCCGCTAACTCTTGCCGTTTATTTTGTTTATAACTTTAATTTATCTTATGGGCCGGGTTTTATGGGGTGGAGTTCAGATATTTATTTGAAAGAGAATAGATATAAAAAAATGATAGAAAAGATAAGAGATTTTAAGCCTGGGAAATTAAAAGTTCATTGCGCAGATTTTAGAGAGGTTCTTAAAAAATATCCAAACGACTTTATGTATTTAGACCCGCCTTACTATATCGGAAAAGATAGTAAAATGTTTAAAGGGATTTATCCTATGAGAAATATTCCGGTCCATCATAATGGCTTTCCTCACGAAGAATTAAGAGATTTATTAAAAAAACATAAGGGCGGTTTTATCTTGTCTTATAATGATTGTCCGACAATAAGAGAATATTATGAAGAATATCAGCAATTTTTTCCAAGTTGGCAATATACAATGGGGCAAGGAGAAACAAGGATAGGTAAAAATAGAATAGAAAACGGTACTAACCATAATATTAAAGATTCCCATGAAATAATTATTTTCTGTCCGCCAAGAAATTAACTTTTATTAGAATTGTCTTGGCGATATTTTTCATAACTCTTTCTAATCCATTCTGCTCACTTATGACCCTTCCCTCTACCTCTACTTTGAAAATGCCATTCAGGATAATTTCCAGTTGTTTTTTTGAAATCTTCGTTACATCTTTCTTCCATTTCCTTAAAAGCAACAATTTTCTCTTTATGTGTTTCAAAAAGTCCTTTGATTTCTGTTTCCACTTCCTTTGATAAAATAACATAAAATTCAACCTTTTTTCTCTTATCAAGTTCTTTTTTGATAAGAAGATGAATACCATAACTTCGGATACTTGGACCTCCTTGCATAGCCCCCTGATAAAAATTCATAGTTGATTTTATTCCACCTTTCCCTTGTGAGCCACCAATTTTTTTTATTTTTCCATCAACTACAATTAAATAAACAAACCCGACTCTTTTTCTTAAAATATCTTTATTCAATTTTCTTCTATTCTCGTCTACAAGATTTTCAACATAATTAAATTTAATGTGGTTCTTTTTATGTTTTTTATTCAAAACAACATCAGCAATTTTAAAGGCAGTTTTAACCTCGCTAATTTTCATAGTGAAGACAAGATTTTAGTCCTTTTATTATTTTCTTTTCTACTAACCGCTAACTTTACAATGTACTTTTTGGATTTGGGTATTTTATTTTATATTAAAGAGATATTTTAAGAATACAAGAACATTTGGGCGATTGTAATATGTATCTAAAGCTTCTTTTTCAACCAAATCCTCTTCATTTCCCAAATAACGGGTTCCTCTTGCATCATCTCTTGCGTGAATACATTCGTGAAGAAAAGTTATATCTTCATCAAATCTTGATTCTATGCTTTTTGCATAAATAATTATTTTGGTTTTTTCAGGGTCATATTCGCCCTTTAATTTTGGATTAACTTTTTTTCTTGAAAAACAAACATAAATTCCTTCTTCATATATTTTCCTAATTTGCCTTAAAGTCAGCATTAAAGGAAAATAAATTTATAGTTATTAAAGATTGTTGTAATCAGTAATTGATTTTTATCTGGCTTCATCCAGCTTCTTAAGATATTCTTTAATCCTGTCAATGATTTGAGGAATAAGAAATTTTTCAATTTTTGTCTCAAAAATCTCTGAAAGAGAGGCAAATTCTGACAAGCGGTATTTATTTTCCTGCTTGTCAACAAGCATAGTGTCACGAAGGCGTTTTATCTGCCTTCTGATATTGCTTTCTGCAAGTCCTTTGCTTTCTAAGGAATTTTGTTTTCTTAATTGCTCAACTTTATCGCGAATTTCAAAAGAGGACATCCAGAGCTTGTTTTTTCTTGCATCCTCTAATATCATCAAAATGTCAACTATAATGTCCCGGGAATCTCCTGGCTGCAACAAGCCAAGGCTTAAACAGACTTTTCTTACCAATTCTCTCTTGGAAGAGTCATACGGCTTTTCATATTTTCTTAGTGTTATCCCGCCTAAAGGCATTTCCTGAACCATTTTTTTATTAATCAGAAGAGAGTTATAAAGTTATCTTTAGGGATTCAAGCTAATTTTTGATAAGTCATTAACCTTGACTGCCCCAGAGTGCCCCCCTATCTCTAAAATGCATAATTGATGATAATTCATAAATTATAAGTTAATGATAATTAGAAAACATATCAATAAAAGGTGCCCCTGGAGAGCTCAAATCCTCAACAAAACAGAGCTCAGCATTATCTGTTAGTTTTTTTGTTTGTTGGTACCCTCTCCTCAGGCATTATTGCAAGGAAATTAGAATTTATAAAAGTATGCTTTTTATTTTTATTTTCTTTGAGCAATTTTATTATAAATAGCATTATATGTTTGTGGAATTCTATTATAAATCTTAACGAGTGCCCGCCACATCGTTTTTTTTGATATATAAATTTTACAACAATAATTAAAAAGCCTTTAGATTTAGCAAAAAAATGGAATTGATTGCTTTTCTTGGAAATGACAGGGAAAATTGGGGGCAGATAACTGGTTTAACAAAAAGAGCAAATTGGGATAAGATTATTCTTGTTAAAAATAAAAATGCTGATGAGTTTCCTTCTAATAATGAAGAAATAATATCTGTAAATTCTGAAAAATCCTTGCTGGAGTTAAAGGAAGAATTAATGGGAAAATTAAAGAGAAAAATAAAGGGCATTGAAGTAGCATTATCAATTGCATCTGGAAATGGAAAAGAGCATATGGCTTTGATTTCTGCCTTGTTGAGCATTCCTGTTGGAGTCAGATTAGTTGTATTTACAAAAAATGGAGTTGAATTTGTGAATTAAAATCCAGAGATCTCATTAATTTTTTGCAATTTTATTTTGTTTTCTATTGCTAATTTTGCAAAATAGAATTTTCATGATTAAGATAAATATATATTTGAAAAAATCAAAATAATTCAACAAACCACTTTAGCATTAATAAAGCAAGGCAGGCAAGAATAAACCATGTTGAGAATTTAAATGCTTTTTCACCAGCTTTTTGGCTTCTTGTTAAAGCCCATACAGAAAGCATGAAAAATCTTCCTCCATCAAAAATTCCTACCGGAAGCATATTAGTAACTGCAACTAAAAGATTCAGAATAACAATCCACCATAATAAATTGTAAACGAAGATGCCGAAATCTCCAAGTTTTGATTCATAATATATTTCAGGATTTTTTACTTTTGCAATTGAATCACTAATAAAACCAAGGATTTTTCCTGGCCTGGAAGGTAAAATTCCAATTCCTAAGTATGCCTGCCCTGATCTTTCAGCCAGCGTTATTTCATACTCTTTGATTTCTTTGTTTTTTATTGTTGTAATTATTATTTTATCTCCTGGAAAATGAGCAAGAATCTCATTCTTTAATTCATCATAAGAAGTAATTTGCTTGCTGTTTATATGGGTAATTGCTCCAGAAAGTCCTGCTCTTAACGCTGGGGAATCCTGATAAACCATAATTTCCAGAGAATTTTTTTTCAATGAATTGTAAAGAGCAAGCGGGTGAGTGTAATAAGTTTTGTTAAAGCCTGACAAAGAAACTAGGGAGTCATTTATTTTTATTGACTCTGCATTAATAGATGACAAAGGCAGTCCGTTTAATGACAAATTATTTAATGGAACAACTTCAATTGCATAAGTATTAAAATAAACCCCTGCCGGAGAAAAAGCAGAAGCAAAAAAAGCCCACATTATTAATGCAAACAGAATAGTCATTAAAATATTTGCAAAAGTTCCAGCTCCCAAGATTGATAATTGCGAGAATTTCTTTACTTTGCTCATCTGCTTTTCATCCTGCTCTACAAAAGCTCCAAGAAAAGGGCCCATAAAAGCAAAGCCTGTTGAATGAATTTTTACTTTATTTAATCTAGCAAAGATGCCGTGGGCAAATTCGTGGGAAACTGCAATTATAGCTAGAACAACTGCGAAATAAGTGAAATAAAAAGGGGGGAAAAATGATTCTAAATTAAAGAATTCTGTAAAATAGGGAAAAATAGGGAAAACCGGAGGGGCTGAAACTATTTTAGTTATGAAAGGAGAGCTCAAATAAATGTAAACAGTTGTGATAATCAGCCATAAAGCCCCAAGCATTAAAAAATATCCACAAATAATGACGATATATTCCAAAGGTCTTAGAATTTTCTTATATTTTTTTGCAATAATATCAATAAATTTTATTCCAAGTTGAGTCTTATATAAATATAAAATTCCCTGCTTTTGCAGATTATGCTTTCTTGTGTAAATAAAGACGATTGCAAATATGGTAAATAATACCATAAAAGTTATGTCATAGATTGCGAAGCTCATTTTTATTCCTGATTTTTATGTTAATATTAATTTTATTTTTTTCTAATAGGCCTAAATGCCTTTCCAGAGCATCTAGGGCACTTTACTTTTCCTGCTAAGACCCTGACTGCCTGAGTTCTTATCTTTTTGTTGCAATTCCTGCAAATAAAAATATTTGCAAACATTCTCTGCTGTGCTACTGGTAGTTTAGTCGCCATCTTTATTTATTATCAATACCTCCAGCTAATTTATTAGCATGACCAACTTCTTTCATTTTACTTGCAGGCATTCTCTTCTCATATTCACTTAACGTATTTTCTAATGATATATCTGCATCAACTCCTGTTTGATTTGCTATTTTTAAGATTAAAAATAAAGCATCACCGACAAAATCAGAAACTTCTTCTGTATTTTCTTTTATAACTCTTTTCTGCTTTTCGTCATCAACCCATTTTATTAAATTCCAAAATTCTCCTACTTCTTCTGTTATATTTAAAGATAAATCTTTTAAATTCCAGTGATTTTCCCAACCTCTAGCCTTATCAAACTCTCTTATTTTATTTTGAGCAACTTTAATCTCCATTTTACAAAACCCTCATTATCATTTTCTTTCCTTCAATGTCCCAGTATTCAACCTGCTTTTCTGCCTGAACTTCAGACTTTATTCCTTCATTAATTTGAATGTCCAGAGTTTCATAGCTTTCCAAATCCATGACAGATGCTGTTGAATCTGAAACTGAAAGAACCTGGGCCCTTTTCTTTTCAACCATAGGAACTTCAAATCTTTCATGGCCCGGAACTGCAAT
>CAZJEV010000042.1:0-8084 GCA_964545215.1 Candidatus Woesearchaeota archaeon | reverse complement strand
TAAAGGGAATGAAAGATGGGAGAAAGAGGGGCCTGTTTATTTTAATTACTTTTTTTAGAAGCCTGGGATTTTCAGGGGAGCACATTAATAATAGAATCAGAGAGTGGAATAAATTAAATGAAGTTCCATTAAAAGAAGGATATATTAAAAGCCAGATAGACTGGCATTTAAAGCAAAAAAAGAAAATACTGCCTCCTAATTATAATAATCAGGCATTTTACCAGGATTTGGGATTATTGGATAAAAAGCCAAATGTGAAGAATCCGATTGTTGAGGTTTTGAGGGAAGTCAGGAAGAGAAGCTAGATAGTTTTATTAAATATAAAAATCATTATATAAAATGGGTGATGAATATATTCATTCTGATTCTGGCCAGCCTTCTGGAAAGATAAAATGGATTATAACAGTTATTGTAATATCAATGATTGCAATAGCTGGGCTTTATTATTTTTTAAATAAAAGAACTGATGAAGTAAATAAAATTCTTTTTCAAAATGTCAAATGCTACACTTTATGCCCGACAGAATTAATTAATAATGAAACTTCTTCCAAAAGAGTAATTGTAGATGGTTGCTTTCCAGCTTGCGACAATAAATATCGCAACACACTATCTAAGAATGATCTTCGTTTAGGAAATGTAGATAAAATAGAAGAATTACTAAGCGATGTAATGGCTTGTTATACTATTATGTTCCAAGATCCTAATTTTGATTATAAAAAATGCTTTGATAATGTATTTCAAAAATATAATTATATTGCGAATGTCAGTGACATGAAACCCATAGAATATACAAAATATTCTTTTACATATTGAATATAAACTGCAATAAAAATAGTGCAAATATAACTATACGGATGGAAGAAGGTGATAAAGCTATACCTATTATTATCATTATAAATAATATATCAGAGTTAAAAACAAAAGAGTTTAATGAAATCAACTCCAAAGAAGAAAAGACATATCAAATAGACTATCAAGAGCTAAATATTCAGAAGGCTAAAGAAGTCCATGCACTGTTAAGTGCCAATTATGGAAATACCAGTTTTATTACCAATCCTATTAATAAGATTAAGTGTTAAATTATATTAATTACAATCATGTAGTGAAATTTGGAATAAAAATTTAAAAAGAGAAAATTGATCTTATTTTTATGCTGGAGGCAGTAATTTGCACGATAAGTGCATCCGGAACTGAATGGATGAATGAATTAACAAAGCAAAGCGGCCAGAGATTAGCTCATTTAGCAGAAACGACAGGATATAGAATCATAGGGCATCATATAGGAGAAGAAAAATCCTTATTGGCAAGTGAATTAAGATTTTATTATGGAAGCGGCAAATTAACTGCAATAAATGAAAAAAGCAAGAATCCCTTTAAAATTTCTGCGGTAATCTCAGGAGGCTATAAAGCAAATATCAGAAATGCCCTGAAAATGGGAGCTGAATGCATTGTTTCTACAGAAGGAGACAAGCCGGATTTTGTTTATGAAATACCTAATTTAGTTGAGAGGATGAAAAATGAAGGTGCTGGCATAGTCCTTCCTGTAAGAAGCAGGGAAGGATTTGCTAAATTCCCTGTTGTCCAGAGGATTGCAGAGGAAATTGTTGACCATTGGATTGGTGAAATAATAGGAGTGAGAACAGATTACACTTACGGACCTAGAGCATTTAACAGAAAAAGCGGAAGATTTGCTTTAGCATACCCTCTAGAGAATTGTGGTACATTAACCTTTCCGGTTGTTGCTGCCTGCTTGAATGGAGAAAAGCTGGGTATTGTGAATGTTCCGGGATTCCCCCAGTTCAATTATATGGAAAAATATCCTCCTGCAATGAGAAACATTTTTGCTCAAATTGCATGGAGAGTTATACAAAATTATGCTCATATAAGGGCCGCGAGCATAGCTAAAAATATGTACCGGCATAGAAATAGATAACGAACTTGAGAACATTTTTAAATAACTCAGCATATAAAAAGACATGAAAAAGAGTGCATTGGCTGTATTATATCTTGTTCTTGCAATCTTGCTAATAGCAGGGGTTTTTGCAAACAATCATACTCTTTCAACTAATGCATCTAATAATGATAGTAAAACAACAAGCATATCAACATCTAATGCTCCTGGAAGTTCAACTTCTGATAATGCTGGAGTTGAAAAAGGATATCAATGCCTGGAAAGCCAGACAAAAGATAAAACAGCAAGCCAATTATCTCTACAGGATGCGATCTTTTCAACTCTTGCTTTAGGAAGCAGAGCAAATCTTCAAAGCAAAATTGACAGCGAGAAAAAGCCCGGGGAAAGCTGTTGGCCAAAGGCTGCTTGCACTATTAAGGAAACTGCTCAAGTTATGCTTGCGCATGATAGATCTGGAAAGAATGCAAAAGATATTGAAAGCTGGATAATATCAAAGAATTCAACATCAGGAGATTTAATATGGTATATAGAGGTAGACATTCAAAATCATCAGCAAGCTGAATGCACATTAACATATGATGGAAGCCAAAGAAAAATTAATATTTTAAATGACATGAAGATTGAAGGAAACCCTGGAAACTGCTTTTCAATTTCAGGCTCTGGATACTGGCTTACTGCGAGGGAAAATTGCTTTAATAAAGAAATACAAATATCCTGTAACCAGGATTTTATAACCGCACAGATTTATGAGAAAAAAGCTGGCTCTGGAACTCTTTATGTATCTTCAACAACAAAAAGCGCGGCTGCTCTTGGGAGCACAACAGAGAAAATAGATTCAAGATGCTTTAAATCTGGAAATGCCTGCGATTATGAAGGAACTTTATGGGCTGCTCTTGCACTGCATAAAGCTGGAAAAAACATAGACGCATATGTTCCTTACTTGTTAGCTTTAGCGGAAAACAATCAGAAATATTTCCCAAGCGCTTTCATTTATTCAATAATCGGGGGAGAAGACCAATATACTCAAATCATTCAACAGCAGAAACAAGGCAGATCATGGAAAATAATCGGCTCTCCGTATAATGAATTTTATGATACTAGTCTTGGAATGCTGGCATTAGGAAGCAGTTCTGCCAGCTTGGGAGAATTGGAAAGCACTAAGAATTATCTTTTAAGCATTCAAGGAAAAGATGGATGCTGGAATAACAATAATATCAGGGATACTGCATTTATTCTTTATTCTGGATGGTCAAAAGCAGGAACCCTTGCATCTCCTGGAACCGGAAGCACTTTATGTGAGCAGGTTTCCGGACAGAGTTGTGAGATTGCAAATGAATGCATTGATAGCGGGGGAAGGATTTTAAGCAATTTCCAGTGCTCCGGGGGAAGCGTTTGCTGCTCACAAGCAGTCAATAAGCCAAGCTGCAGAGAGCAAAGAGGAATAATCTGCTCTTTAAGCCAGATATGTGATGGAAGAGCTGTACAAGCAAGTGATTCAGGAATATGCTGCTTAGATGCGTGCATTGAGGAAGAAACTGAAAATACATGCGAGATATTTGGAGGAACTTGCAAAAGTTCATGCGAAGATGACGAGGAAACAGATGAAGCAAATACGTGCTCTTCTGAAAACCAGGTCTGCTGCATAGCAAAAGAGAAAAAGAAAGGAAGTATTTGGATATGGATTTTATTAATTTTAATTTTATTGTTAATTATAGCAATTCTATTTAGAAATAAATTGAGAGTATGGTGGTATAAATATAAAGGAAAAGCCAAGATAACTCCGGTAACGAGGCCTCCTGGAAGTTCAGGGATGAGTTTTGGCCTTGAGCCGGAAAGATTTAGGCCTAGACTGCCTGTTGGAATTCCAGGCAGACCTGCAAGTTCTCCTGTTAGAAAGCCTGTTTCTGGCGGAGACAAAGAAATGGAAGAGACATTAAGAAAGCTAAAAGAAATCAGCAAATAGTAAATAAATTATTTGATATATTATCTGCTTAAAACATCCTGGGCAGACTGCAAGCAAGCTTTAAATTTATCTTCCAGGGCTTTTTTTTCTTTGCTGAAGCTTGATTCAATTTGAGAATTAACCATTGCCTGAAGATTTTTTGCGCTGGCTTCGCCAGAAATTCTCCCCACCCGACAGTAACAGCCATCGTCGAATTCCAAACTGTTCCAGCCGGCAACCCAACGGCCGACCCCGTTGCGGTCCAACCTCTGAACACTAGATCTTCCTACATTAGAAAAATAATACTTCAATAATTTTATTGCGTCTTCTCCGGAAATTAATCCATTTTCAGAAACAAATAAGGGCGTTGCGCCATATTCCTCGCCTTCATTTTTCAAATCAAGGGATTTAAAGGAAGCTAAAACTGGCAAAGCATATCTTTTTTCCTTTGCAAGAGCAACTAAATATTCTGATAATTTTTTATTTGGCTCTCTAGTGTCAAAAACAGCAAGACCGAAATCCATTAGCTCATCTGAAGAAAGCATTTTTGCATCATCCAAAGAAAGTCCTTCCTGAATTGTTGGAAACCACAAACTTCCTTTAGATTGCCTTACTAATTCCTTGTTTGCAAGAATTCCTTTGAATGTATTCATATTGCATAAAGCTCCTGCCTCGTTAACTGAAAGCCCATGCCTTAAGCCTTTTGCTTTTGAATAATCCTGCTTAATTGTTTTATTAACTGAATCTGCTACTGCATTAGCTTCTTCAATTTCTAATGGCCTTGAATATGTGAAAAGCCCTGTTTCATGGTTTTTACTAAATACATAGATATCAGTTTCTGCAATTCTTTGATTTATTGCTGTACTTTGCATATATTTTTCCCTTAAAATAAGTATTTAAATCTTTCTTGTTGCAACTTTATAGTTACTTTTAGAGAATTAATGAATATTGCCGTAATAAAGAACAGCAGATTTATATAATTAATATTCTAAACTTCTAAATGAAAAAGAGCATTGTAATAATTATAGTTTTTTCAGCCTTGCTTATTTTTGCAAATTCTGCAAATGCTGTTTCCATTGATTTAAAAGAAAAATATGAGAGGAAAGAAACTGTGATTGTAAAAATAGCGGGAAACATCCAAGAGCCGATTTCTAAAAGCCAATTGGAAGTCAAGAGAAATAATGTTTTAATTCCGGTAGAATATGATATTAAGAACTTAAATGGAACTTATTATATTTGGCTTATAACTCCCGATAACCCCGGAAATTATACTTTAATTATAAAAGGAGTTAATAGCATAGTTTCTGGAGTGCCTGAAAAAAAAGATATTGCGCAGAACTTTTCGGTTTCTTCAAACGAGAGCGATTATAATGTAAGGCCCGGAGCCGTGATATCGCAAGATGAATTTGAATTTATAATCCAGTTAAATGAAGATTTGCCTAAAAATATCCAGATAAATTATTTGGATAAAAGTGACTTACAAGTTCAGCCCGGTAAAAATGTTTTATCATTTGATACTAAAAGATTATATGGAACTGAATTTTTAATGATAGGAATTGGAAAGTATAAAATTCCGGCTTATTTGACTGGACATGCTGAAAAGCCAATCTCAAGAGAGCCGGTATTTATCAATCCTGCAGAAATAAGAGATATACGATTAATTTCAGAGAAGAATATTTTTTATGAATTTTATATAGCTAACAGAGGCGAGGAGCAAATCAAGAATATTTATATGCAATATAATAAAGATGTTTTCTCCATTAAACCAGATGAAAAAATATCTCTCGGACCTGGAGAAAGAGCATATTATAATATTACATTAAAGGCAAAAGAGTCCGGAGTAAGAGATATTGTTTATATAAAATCAGGCAAAAGTAATTTTTCACTTTCAATGCCAGTTGAGATTTCTTTTGTAAAAAATGTGAGCGAGCTTATAGCAAATAAATCCTTTGGAATCTCCAATAAAAGCATGCTGAAATGCTCTGAATTTTCAGGAAAAGTATGCTCTGCCAGCCAGAGCTGCTTAGGGGATAAGATTGAAAGCAGCGAGGGGATTTGCTGCATAGGAGAATGCAAGTCTTCAGAAGAAGGGAGCAAAGGCTGGCTTGGTTATTTAATAGCTTCATTTGTTATTATAGGAATATTTTACATTTTCTTTAAATTTTACAGGAAAAAGAATTCTTAGAATTATTAAGTATGGGTTATTTCTTTGACCTGCCCTTAGCTGTTTTTTTGGATAGTTTTTTTTCCTGAGGAATAACTTCTTTGTGAAGCTTTTTGAAGAGATTGGGAGAAATTTCTTTAATCTTGTCAAGAAGAAAGTCCCTGTCAATAATCATCTTTTTTGCAATCGCGTCATAATCATGAAGCCTCTGCAAAAGCCTGTTGCCAAGAAAATTAAGTTCCTGATTGTTCAGATTTATTTTTTCAGGATAAATAATCTCCACATTTGCAGGCATGTAAGCAAATAATATCCCAAAGTAATTTGCCAGAGAGTCTAATTCCAGAGTAAATTCTCCAAATGTTGTATAAAGATTTTTTGCTTCTTTTAGTGCAATAACAGGATGAAGAGTCTGCGAGATAATCTTCACTCCCTGCTCTGAATTCAATCTTAAAGATAGGGCTTTAAGACCTTCCTGAACATTTTTAGGGGGGCGGCCTATAACCTCTAAAATCATATTAATCTGCATTTTCTCCATGCAAAGAAAAGAAAAAATATGTTTTTAAAGCTGTTTATCAGTGCTATTTTTTAAAGTGAGAAAAATTATAATCAAAAGCGAGAGAAAAGAAAATGCGTACAGGAGATACATGCGGATTTTTTCTTCTTTTGATATGAAAATATTTGATGTATTAATATTATTGGATGCTTTTTTAGTTGAGAGAATTATTTTTTCATTATTATTGGCGGATATAGTTGAGCCAGAAAGAGCTGTAAAATCAGAGGCAGAAGATAAATTTTGATAATTTTCTGAAATTTTATTTGTTTTAGGCTGATTGTCATCTGTATTAGATGATATTATTGAATTTTCCTGAGCTTTATCTTCTGAATCTGACTCATTCTGATATTCATTATCTTCATTTTCCTGATAGTCATCTGAATCTGACTCATTCTGATATTCATTATCTTCATCTTCCTGAAGGTTAGATTTTGATTGCGGTGAGATAGAAATAGAAGAGCATTTCTCAAAAAAAGTCGTCTTTCCTGTCTTTCTAAGGCGCACGCATAATTGCCAGCCACCTTCTAATCTTATTCTTATTGTATACTTGGAAATTGAGGGATAAGATTCTTTAATATAATAAAATGCTGACTTCCATCCTTCATTATAAATCTCTGAAATAACTTTCCCTTCCTGATTTTGAGCGAAAATCTTAACATCGTAAGTCCCACTTAATTGCTCAGAAGATTCATGTGAAATGGAAATAGAAATGTTCTCATTTATTTTAGCAGATGAAGGCGATGAAAAAGAAAATTCCAAAGAAGATGCTAATGGAAGAATTACAATAAGGAAAAAACTAATAGCCATAAACTTCATAATGTGCTATATTACCTCCGGAATCAAAAAGATATAAAGAATCCCTGTCGTTATTCCAAATTTCTCCTATGTTCCAAAAGACATCAGTTGAATTGTCATTTCCTTTTCCTGAATGAATTTTAATTATGCCAATAGAAATATTCTGAAATTTATAGGGCTTTCTGCCTTCATCTTTTAAAATCCAGGTATTCATATTTATGATTGAGCAGGTATTTTCCAATACAGCAACTTCTGACTTTTTATTTATATCTGAATTGAAACATCCATAATAAATTGACTTATTCCAGATTCCAACTTCCCGGTCAATTGCCTGTTTCTCTGCCTGGGCAAAATCATTTTTTTCTTTATCGGAAACAAGAAATTTTGAAGCTAAGCCAAGCTCTATCATTTTTAAGTTTAAATAATCTGAACTTGAGTAAATTTTTGCAAGATATCTTCTGTATTTGTCATTGCCTGTAATTTCAATTTCAATTGATTTATTTATGTAAGAGCTGAGATAATTTTTTGATAAATTTGAGTTATAGAAGTTTTTTTCAGGAGCATTAATGTTTTCTAATCTTAATATCCTGCCGTCTTCTAATTGGAGAGTATCGCCGTCTATGACTCTTGCTATGACTACTGAGTTTGTTTCTTTTTTTTCTTGAAGTTATGATTAATAATTTTATTCTTTATTTAATTGCTTTAAAAAGGGAATATA
>CAZJEV010000041.1:0-8087 GCA_964545215.1 Candidatus Woesearchaeota archaeon | reverse complement strand
TTAGCGGGGAGCAACGCACTCCAGCCTAAAGGCTGGAGATTTCTTCTCAATTAATAAATCAGGTAAAATAGTAGTTGGGTCTCTTGTCACGCCGTCTGCAACAACACCAATTAATTTTTTCCCGCCTTTATCTTCAAAGATTTCATATGCATCCTCATATGGCATAAGTAATTTATGCCAAAGTCTCTCAACAATAAATCCGTCTATCATACATTTCCATAAAAATCCCTGTTTTTAAACTTTATTATTGTCGTATTTAAAAAGTAATTACATATTTTACTTTTTTCGCTTAATTACTTCTTCCAAAACATCCACTTTTTCTTCTCCTTTTTATTCCTTTTTATTCAAATGCAGAGCAATCCAAATCAATAAAACCAATGCGACAAACAAAAGCAAAGATCTCCATATATTAGTTAAATTTTCCCAATTCCTCGCGCTTCCATAAATTATAGCTCCAACTCCAGACGCCATTAATGCGCTTCCAACGGGCTCAACACTCAAGACAACAAATCCGATAAGCAAAGTCAGTATTCCGGCAATCAAAGCAATTACAAAAACAACTTTATCATGCTCTATTCTTGCCTCGTTAAATTCCTTGTTGCACATATTACACTCTTTTAATGCAATTGTGCATCCATTATCATCATACTCATAAATTACAATTCCCCCATCAGAACTGCACTGATTTACCTGCTCCTGTAAGCTTCTGTTAAATGTGCAGTTTGCTCCATCAATCTTTCCTGGAAATCTCTCAAAAACTCCCGCACAAAAGTCATCATATTTTGGAGTTTTATAAAAAGCTTCAATCCCATAATTAAGCATTAGCAGATACACAATAAAAATTCCTATTCCCAAAACAAGGTTTTTCACGTTCATAATTATATTTATGAAAAACAACTTAAAAACCTTTAGCAAACCTTTAAAACCTCAATTTCTCAATCTTTCTCATGGAAACCTACGAAACATTGTTAAAAAAAGCATATGAAAAAGTAAAAATAGTCTCTTCATCCAGCGAGAGATTTGAAATCCCAAAAGCATTGGGAAAAATTGAGGGAAAAAACACAATAATAACTAATATATCTGCAATTGCGGTTTATTTGAGAAGGCCCATTGATCAGTTGACAAAATTCCTTCAAAAAGAAATGGCAGTTTCAGGAAAAATTGAAAATAGCCGCCTAATCCTTAATACAAAACTAAGCTCAGAAAAAGTTAATGAAAAAATTCAGCTTTATGCAAAAGATTTTGTGATCTGCCCGGAATGCAAAAAACCAGACACAGAAATTATAATTGAGAAAGGCATTAAATTCAAGCACTGCCTTGCCTGCGGTGCAAAATCACCGATTAGAATAAAAATATGAAATGATTTTAATAAAAGTGCATAAATCTTATAGAAATGTAGTAGCCGTTGTGGATTTAAATCTCATAGGAAAAAAATTTGAATCTGGAAATAAACAGCTTGATATCAGAGAAAGCTTCTATAAAGGCGCGGAATATAGCGAAGAAGAGGCAATAAAAATATTAAAATCCCAATTAATTGAAGATGCGACCTTCAATATAGTAGGCAAAGAATCAGTGGATATATGCATAAAAGCAGGCATAATTTCAAAAGATAGCATGGGGCATATTGACAAAATTCCATTTGCCCTGAAACTCTTATAATTAATCACATAAATATTTATTAATATATCTTATTATCCTATAAAATGGCAATTACTAACAGAAATAATCTTGAAAAAAATTTAAAGGCATTCTATGAAGCTTTGCCCAAATTATTAGAAGAAAACGCAGGGAGATTTGCAGTAGGAAATGCAGGAGAAGGATTTACCTGCTGGGATACTCAAAAAGATGCTACACAGTACGGCAACATTAAATACAGAAATGACTTTTTAGTTAAAAGAATAGAAGACTACGAACCTTCTATAATAATAACCCGTGTTTTAACAGATGAAGTTAAACCATTTTAATAAAATCTAAAAACTCTCAGATATTTTATCCCTATCTCTATAACATCATAAATTAAAATAAATCCAACAATTTATAAAACTCTTTCTCTTTAATTGTCAAAAGAGGCGTCTTACGGATGCTGGATTCACAAAAACCCGCAGGAGGTTTTTATATGGAAACAATATATTTTGAAAAAATATCTGAATTGAAAAAAAACAAAAAAGAGCTTGAAAAAAAACTAAACATAGTTATAACAATAAAAGGAAAAACCGCTACAATACAGGGCTCGCCCTTTAATGAATACGAAGCTTCATTAATTTTAGACGCAATCAGTTTGGGCTTTTCAGCAAAAAAAGCCCTGCAATTAGCAGACGAGCAGTTTATTTTTAGAAAGCTCCCGGTAAAAAATTTCACAAAAAGAAAAAATCTTCATGAAGTAAGGGCAAGAATCATAGGAAAACAGGGAAAAACAAAAAGAACAATAGAAGAAATTTCAGGATGCAACATTATTATAAAAGACAATACAATAGGTCTTATTGGCCCATCAGAAAGCATAGAAACAGCAACAACAGCATTAACAAACTTAATCAGGGGCTCAAAACAGGCAAATGTTTACAGATACTTGGAAAGAATGAATGCTGAAAGAAAAAAATATCACTAAGAAAAAAATAATTAATAAAAAATAAAAAAGAGTAGGAAAAGAATTATCTTCTTTTCTTCTTGCGAGACTTGCTTTTTCTTTTTTTTGGCACTTTAGTTCCTACCTCTTTTCAAATATTACAAGCTTCCTTTCTTTATAAACATTTTGCAAAAATTTATTTTTCAGAAAAAGAAAAAATCTCAGAAAAAAATCTCCCGTCGACAAAAACTGCCGTAAAATCTTGCAGAAAATAAAAACAATTTTTCAACTAGATTTTATTGTAGACTTTAATAAAAATATTTTATAGGGATTTTAGTAAAGTATATGTTTTCTCTGCTCTTTATAATTAATTTCTATGAACATACAGCAATCTTTAAATAACAACTTTTTCTTCCAAATTCAAGTCCCCTTAGCTCAGTCCGGTAGAGCATCTGACTGTTAGAAATTTGTAGAAATCAGAGGGTCGCTGGTTCGAGTCCAGCAGGGGACGTTTAATCCTACTTTAAAATCAGATAAATCACTCCAATAATTACAATAACTCCAATAATCACCCATAAAATAATTTTTCTTCTTTTTTCCCTTCTTTTCCTCTCGTTAGCAAGCTTATAGCCCTCTTCTATTTCTTTTTGCAGTTCAGGACTTATTTTTGGCTGATGCTCTCTGGAATAAACAAACCTCTTAACGCCCCCCGTTTCAACTTTCTCCACCATACCTATTAATAATAAGAAAAGATTATAAAGCTTATCAATAACAACTCAATAACTCAATACTATCTTTAAATATCATATTTATTATTTATTAATAACATGAAAATCCAAGAAAACAAAAAAGTCCTTGTAGCATTATCAGGAGGTGTAGACTCAAGCGTAGCAGCTCTTCTCCTCAAGAAACAAGACTATAATGTAATAGGTGCATTCATGAAATGCTTTTCAGACACAAAAAATCCTTATACAAAAGAATGCTCATATTTAGAAGACAAAAAAGACGCGCAAAAAATAGCTTCATTATTAAAGATTCCATTTATAGTTTTAGATTTTGAAAAGCAATACAAAAAGCAGGTTATAGAACCTATGTTTAAATCATACAAGCAAGGTTTAACCCCGAATCCGGACATTTCATGCAATACAATAATTAAATTTCCTTTATTATGGAAACAAGCCAAAAAACTTAAATGTGGTTACATTGCAACAGGTCATTATGCCAGAATTAAAAAAACAAGCAAAGGATATTCTCTATTATCTGGCAAAGACAAAAATAAAGACCAATCTTACTTCCTTTCAGAGCTCTCCCAGAAAGACTTGAAACATACCTTATTTCCTCTTGGCAATTTAACAAAAAAAGAAGTAAGAAATATAGCAAAAAAACACAAATTTCCAAATTGGGATAAGCATGGAACTGCAGGAATTTGTTTTGTAGGCCCTATTAGTTTCCAAAAATTCCTAAAAACAAAACTTAAACCGAAACCGGGAAAAGTTCTTTCTCCCGAAGGCATTTCATTAGGCATTCATTCTGGAATTCAGTATTATACAATAGGCCAGAAAGCGGTTCCTTCAATCGGAATTCAAATTAACAAACCATCAAAATTAGCGCAAAAAAAATTTTACATAGCAGATAAAAAGCCTAACAATATCTTAATTGTTGCCCAAGAAAATCATCAGGCTTTAAAAAGAAAATCTGTTCAATTAAAATCTCTTCATCTAATAAACCCTAAAGAAAAAATTTCAAAACAATTAAAAGCAAGAATAAGGCATTTAGGAAAACTCTATAAAGGCAAATTAATTAAAAAACAAAATAATTATCAGTTCACATTTAATAATTCTGTTGAAACAATAGCTCCGGGGCAATTCCTTGTCCTTTATTCCAAAGATAAAATAATTGGAAGCGGTGAAGTGAAACTCCCCATAGTAAGCTATAGTGCATTAGAAGAAATCATTACACCTTGAAAATTATTATCTCTTAAAACAATGACATTAGTATATTAGAGATTATTTACTTTGCGCCCAGTAACTCCGCAGCAAGCTGTGGTGGTATTCTTACAAAATAAAATGAGAATAGAAAAGTATTTATAGTCCAAAAGACTACACTTATAAGAGATTACTCTATGGTTTACTTTAAAAGCATAAGGAAAACTCTTCATTACATCATAAATCATGAAAGGCAATTTCCATGGAGTAAAGTTGTAGAAATCATCATGAAAACAAAAAACATGAGAAAAAAAGGTGACAAGTTTGAAATAGAAACGCCGGAGCACTATATCCTCTGTGAGATAAAAAGTAACATTCTTTGGATAATAAACGCCAAGTACAAAAGATAACATGATATGCCCAAACTGTAATAGCCGGCTAAAGAAAGTTAAAGTAGATGTAGAGGATGCTAAGACAAAAGCAATAAGCTACCAGTGCCCTAACTGTGATTATTTCACCTTTGAGCCTAAATCAGCAATAGAAGTTGTAAGAGAAATAAAAGAAAAGGAGTCGCCGCTAAAGATGAAGCAGAAAATTGTAAAACTCTCAAAAGACCGTCTTGGTGTATATTTTAATAAAGATCTTATTCGCTCTCTTAAATTAGCTTCAGGCAAAGAAGTCTTTATTTCTGTCCCAGATAAAAAGAGAATAGTTCTAAAGCTAGAAGACTAACAATAAATATCAATTCACATTTAATAAACCAGTTGAAGCAACAGCTCCGGGCAATTCCTTGTCCTTTATTCCAAAGATAAAGTTATAAGAAGCGGAGAAATAATCAATCAATCAACACCTTTTTATATCCCCTGCTCTTATAATAAAAATGGACCTAGACTCCGCAATAGACAAAAGGCACTCATCGCGCTCATTTAAGCCAAATAAAGCAAGCTGGAAAGATGTCCTAAAGGCGATTGACGCAGCCTCAAAAACTCCTTTCTCTGACAATAGAAATAATCTTAGATTTTTAATAATAGAAAATGAAAAAACGATTGAAAAAATAGCTCATTTTGCAGAGCAGCTCTGGCTTAATGAAGCAGGCATTTTAGTTGTTGTATGCTCTGATGACACAAATCTTGAAAATATGCACGGAGAAAGAGGTCGCATATATTCCAGACAACAGGCAGGAGCCGCAATTCAAACCTTCCTGTTAAAATTAACTGATTTAGGCTTAAATTCATGCTGGATTGGCTCATATCATGATGAATTCATTAAACAATTATTAAAAATCCCAATGCATATTCAGATTGAAGCTATAATTCCAGTCGGCTATGAAAAATCTGCTCCTCCAAAAAAAAGAAAGCGCCCTCTTGATACTTTGCTCTTCTGGGAAACCTGGGGCCAAAATAAAAAGCCCTCTTTATTCAAAGAAGGCCCAGACCCCGACCCTAGCTCTATTTTCAAAGGATGAAAATTAAAAAAATCTTCAATGAAATCCCAAAAAACAACCACTCTGAGTTGTAAACTTGCAGAGGATAAACTTAAATAGTTACAAAAATATGATATTGTAACTAAAAACCATGAAAATATCAATGGAAGATAAAGTTATAACAATACGCATAAACAAAGGGCATTTCAAGGATTTGCAGGAAATTGAGAAGCAGGAAAAAACAGACAGGGCGGCAGTTACAAGAAAACTGCTCGCTTTGGCGATTAAGGAATGGAAAATAAGAAATTCTCTTGCCTTTGTTAAAGAAGGGAAAGTTACTATTAGAAAAGCCGCAAAGTTAGCTGGCTGCTCTTATGTAGAATTTCTTAATTTAATGGAAAGAGAGGGCATAATGTCCGGCTATAGTCTGGAAGATTTAAAAACTGACCTAGAAGCAGGATAACAAGATGCCAATTATAGATACATCTTGTCTTATTTATCTCATAAAGATAAACAAACTGTCTATCTTAAAATCTCTTTTCTCAAAGATATTAATAACTACTGAAGTCTTAAAAGAAATAGAAGAGGGAATAGAAGGTATAACTGAGATTAAAGAAAAATTAAATGGCTGGATATTTATTGAAAAGCACGAGAATAAAAAATCTATTTTAGAGCTGAGCAAAGAAGAAGATATAGAATATGCTGATGCTTCATTAATTCTGCTTGCAAAAAAGAAAAAAGACATTCTTGTCTCCAATGATTCAGCCCTCATAAAAATTGCAAGGATAAAAGGGGTTGGGTGCTGGTGGTTTACGCGCTGTATAATCACTGCATCAAAAAGAAAAATAATCAGTAAAAAAGAGGCAAAGAATATCCTCTTGCTTCTTGTGAAGAACGGGATGTTTTTAGATAACAAGGTCTATGCCTTGCTGCTTGACGAAATTGATAAATTGTAAAATCTGCAGATGTTGCATTCCTTAATTCCTAGTTTCTGAATATGAAAATTGGAAAGAGTATCGGCCCCTAGCCTATTTTTCAATGGACTGAAAAGGTGGAAAAAAGCTAAATTGGCTGATTAGGCAATTTCCTTTATTTTGCCCAGAATTTCATTAATCTCTTTTTCTGTTATAGTAGAAAGGATGGACTTGCATTTTGTTATCCAGTCAATGGGCTGGGCTAAAATTTTAGACAGCATTTCTTGAGAGACTTCACGATTTACATAATATTGAAGGTCATTTCTTGCATCATGGGCTTTTGAGATAAACTTTACTTCTTCTTTTGTGAAATATTCTCCCAATAAATCTTTCATTACAGCAAATGTGGCATCGTGCTTCTCACATTTTATGCCTATCCTGACTAATATGGAATATGCCGAATGGTAAATAGAATAGTAAGCTGCTTCAACTTCCCAATTTTTGCTTACTGCCTTTCGCATTTGAGCCAAATCAGTTTCAGCTTTTTCAATATATGATAATGCCAACTCTTTATTTGGCTCTTCTAAAGTTATCATCTTCTTTCTCAAAAACCACTTAAGGCTTCCCATTTTTCTCCATTGCTATCTGAATAAGCTGCTCTGCATTTTTGAAGACAATATGGTTATTAAGAACTTCCTTTATCAATATGTCTTCATTAATATATTTTTTAAATGAATTCAGGGGATAATTTTTAAGGCTTATCTTTATCTTATAAATATCTGAGATATTATCAATTTCCTCTGCATTATATGAGCCAATAATAAAAATATCTAAATCAGAATCTTTTCTTTCAAAGCCTTTGGCGTAACTGCCGAAAATAATTCCTATTCCGTTTATATATGGGCTTATTTTACTTATTATTTCTGCAATTATTTTATGAGAATTCAGGAAGACTATCTTTTTGAAAGTCTCTGCCAGCAATAAATAATCATTAACATAGCCATTTTCTCTTAATTCATAAATTTTAATCTTGCCCCTTAATGTTGATTCCAGCACGCCTTTTTTTTCAAGGCCTTCAAGTGCCAGTTGAGCGGTTCTTGGGCCAATAAAAAGAATTTTGCTCACTTCACGGACATAGTAAGACTTATCAAATCCATTAGTAAATAAGCCAAGCACTTTTAAGTGAATTTCAGTTAAGCCCAATTGTATATTCTTGTGTTTCATTGTATTATATATAATACATATGTATATTTTATAATACT
>CAZJEV010000040.1:0-8092 GCA_964545215.1 Candidatus Woesearchaeota archaeon | reverse complement strand
GAATCTAAAGACAAAAGCAAACCATCATTATCTTCAACAACAACTTTAACCATTGAAAATTAGCTAATTTATACTTAAACTATCTTTATTTTTTATGTTATATTCCTTTTTGTTTTATCCCTCGTAGCGGGACCACATTGCATTATAAAAGAATAAACTTTTATACCTTTGTTTGCAATTATTAATATGGCGGATGTAGTTTAATGGCAGAATGTCAGCCTGTGGCGCTGAAGACGAGAGTTCGATTCTCTCCTTCCGCTTTTATTTTGCTACTTTCTTATTTTCTTGAGCATTCTTCTAAGTTCAACTTCTCCCAATGGTTTCTTCCTCTTAATTTTAAAACTCCTCAAGAAATCCTTAACAAAATCTTTCTTGTATTTCCAATTAATACAGAAAGTTACAAACATTGAAATCAAAGCTCCTGAAATTGCCAGAGCCATGTCTTTTTGCGCATCCCAAATATCTCCCTGCGTTCCAAGATATGCCTGTCCTAAATCTCCTCCAAGCATTATTGCAGCACCCCACTCAATTAATTCATATATCGCGCTGAAAGAAGCGGTCACATCAAAAGGCAGATAATAGCTCCAGAATCCCTTTGCATTAGCAACTCTCATAAATAATTCCCTGATAGGATAAGCTAAAAACAATCCAAAGCAAAAATGCACTAATCTGTCATAATGATTTCTCTGCCATCCAAAAAGTTCATTTATACCAACCCCAAATATTGCTTTGCTCCATTCTTCATACGGAACTTCTGAATAAGTGTAATGCGCCCCTATAGTATGCAGGCTCAAAAAGATGAATATTAAAGTGTATGAAATGTTGCTCAAAGGAAAAACTTTTCTTGTAAATACCAAGAATAAAACCAAAATAAAAGCAAGAATGCTTTCAAGAATAAAATCGCTTAAGTAATTAGGCCCTATTGCACTCCATATAAATATCAGGATATATATACAAAAAAGAAATACTGGATATCTTTTGCTTTCAAACCATTTCATATTACTTTTAATAAAAAATACTTTAAATACATTGCTTAATTGTTATTTGACTGGTTTTAGATAAATTATTAAGGGTTAATAATTAAGTAAAATAATGCATACTATTAAAGCAAATGGGGGGCGTCATAATAAGCTTGACTTAGTTTTTATTAAAGGCCTGATTTACAGGACGTATGAAAGAGACGGTTTAATTTATGCCGGCGTGTTTTTAGAAGGTGAATATAGCACTGCTATTAAGATTGCCAGAAATGTTAAGAAAGAATCGCTTGAAGACAGAGTAATTGAAGTTTTATCTGATAAAGAGATGACTTGCAATTTTGGAGCAAGATTTCTTGATAAAACAGTAATCTCGGAGAATTTTGAAGTTGCCTATTATCCCGGCATTTTTGAATATGACATAAATGAAGTAAGAAATATTCTCTATAACGGGGCTTCAAGAAGAAATAGCGATGAAAAAATACTAAAATTGCTTTTGTGATTATTACTGCATCATAAACCAAATTTTAATTCTAGAATTATAACATAGAACATAAATAATTGAACTTTACTTTTATGTTCAAAAAAGGAGGGTTTGTTGCAGCTCCCTATAACAACAAGAAAGTTTAAAAACTCTCTTCTATTCTTAAAAGCATGAAAACGCTAAGGAGTTTTCGGCATTGATTTAATAAAGAGCAATTTTTCTAGTTTAAACTCTAATAGTTTATTTTTTAATCTTGGGGCAAAAGGCGCACTTAGCGCTGATTTTATCATTGTTTCTCTCAATAGATTACTAGCATTCATAGGCAGTAGTAGCTCAATGGAAGAGCAGTGGATTGTGGTTCCGAAGACGCGGGTTCGATTCCCGCCTTCTGCTCTTTTTCCGGAGGTTGAAAATGAAAATTGAAAATAATTTTGACTTTATTATTGTGCCAAAAAATTCCGGCTTAGATAAATGCAAAAAGATAGTCTATGATGTTTTCAAGGGCTTAGAGATAAAAGAAGTCAGGGGAGAAGACATTCCTCTTTTTACGGAAAAGCTAATAGAAGAGAATAAAAACATAGCAGGAATAACGGGGGAAGACCTATTCAAAGAGTTCCTTCTCAACAATAGAAATAGTCAGCTTACAATATTAAAAAGAATACCCTGGGAAGAAGATAGATTTATTTACAAAAAGCCTGCACTTTGTTTATTAGGAAATAAGAATAAAAAATTCAATGAGCTTCCAAAGCGCATTAAAATTTGCATAAACTCAAAATACAAAGAGTTAGCTAAGAAATACTGCATAAATCCTCTGGAGAATAATGGATATTCCATAGAAAAGATCTATGTTTCTGGAGCAACCGAGGAGTTTTTAGTAAGAGGCTTAGCCGACGCCGTAATAGATATAGTCTGCACAGGCGAATCAATAAGAAAAGCAAACCTGATAATATATGAAAAAATATTTGAATCGGACATTGTAATAATAGGCAAGTCCGAAGAGTCCGGCACATTTAGTCTGGAAGCGCTCTATCAGAAAATCTCAAAAAGAATGTCCCAGAATTCTGAATCCTCTTACACTAGCAAACTAGTAAATGACCTCCCTTTGCTTTATAGGAAGATAATAGAAGAGTCTGGAGAAGTAATAACTGCTAAGAATAGGGATGAGTTAATATGGGAAATTTCAGATCTGATATACTTCCTTTTTGTAATAATGGCAAAAAACAGCATTTCTATTGAAGACATTGAAAAAGAAAACAAAAGAAGAAATAAAAAAGAAAGTCTTATAAAACCGGCAGGAGTTACAAAAACATGAAAATAGAGATAGATACAGTAAAGGGCCTTCAGGATTATCTACCTCCTGAATCATTGAAAAGGCAGGCTGTAAAAAGGGTAATTGAAAAATATTTCCAGCTTTATGGATTCATTCCAATAGAAACCCCAACAATAGAATTTGACGAGCTGATGAAGCCAGAGGCCTTGCCAGGAGAGCAGGAAGATGAGGCAGTTTCAGAGCGGTTCCGCTTAAAAGACAGAGCAGGCAGAAATCTTGGCCTAAGATATGAATTTACCTTTCAATTAGCCCGCATATTTAAACAAAACCCAAATATTAAACTTCCTTTCAGAAGATATCAAATAGGAGAAAATTTTAGAGATGAGCCGATAGGACCTGGAAGATTCAGACAATTCATCCAATGCGACATAGATATTATTGGTGACACATCAGTAAAAGCAGATGCAGAAATTCTCGCCCTCGTTTTAGATATCTTAAAAGAATTAAAAATAGAAGCAAAAATTCAAGTTAATAACAGAAAGCTTTTAGCGTCAATAATAGAAAGCGTTGAAATAAAGGAAATAAAAGGAGTTATGCGCGAACTGGACAAAATAAATAAAATAGGCGAGGATGCTGTGAAGGCAAATCTGAAAAAATATGCTGATTCAAATAAAATTTTAACTCTTTTCAAGCTTATGGAAAAACCTCTTGACTTTTTCATAGAAAATGCTTTTGAAGGCGCATCTGAATTAGAGGAATTGCAAAAGGAATGCAAATTATACGGAATAAAAATAAAATTTGCTCCATTCATGATTCGTGGCTTGGCATATTATACCGGAAATATCTTTGAAGTAATTCCAGAAGAAAGTAAAAATAGCATTGCAGCAGGAGGAAGATATGATAAGATTGTTGGAAAATTCATAAACAGGGAAATTCCAGCAGTTGGAATTTCTTTCGGTTTAGAAAGAATCACGGAATTGGCAAAAATTCAGCCGGAGATAATACCAAAAACCACCATAATATCAATTGAGCAGGAGAAAGAATCTATTCAATTGTCAAAAAAATTAAGAAAATCAGGTATTTCATGCATAACTTCATTTGACAAGCCTGGCAAGGCCTTAGAGTTTGCAAATTCACAGGCAGTCCCATATTCAATTTTCATAGGCTCTGATGAAGTTGCAAAGAAGAAATTCAAATTAAAGGACATGAAATCCGGAGAGGAAAAACTCCTGACGGATAAACAGCTTATTTCTTTTCTTTCTAAGTAAATTATCTATCTTTCATATATTTTCCGAATAAAAATGATAGGCGAAGACTATTTTTAAGCCCGTAATTTGGATTTTGAAAAGCTCTTGCTTCTTCTTCAATCCTTTCCAAAACTGAACTATACACCTTATTACCGCTTTCTAATTCATGTTTTGGAATTTTCTGAACTTTATGGCTTTTTGGATTCAAACGATAATTATCGCAATCAACATCCTCCATTCTCCATTTTTCTGTTTTCTCCCAATCTATTCTTCCATCAGAGCCGTAAATTTTTCTTGAATTTATAATCATGAGTTGCTCTCTATCACTCTGGAAAAATTCATGGATGCTATCTCTCATTAAACCAAAGCTTTCGCTGGGAGGTTTTATTGCTATTTCAATACTATTTTCAAGGTTTTCTTCAGCATCTTCTAAGTTCATAAGAAAAACATTATTTTGCAATTTAAAAATCTAACTCTCCAATAATTTATTTTCAATCTCTTTTTTCATTTACTTTATTTTGCTTAATATTTTCGCCTACTTCAGCTTCAACTTCCCCCCTCATTTTTTGCAAAATCTCTTTATTTTGCTTTTCATAAATTTCTTTTAATAAAATCCAGATTTCCTCAAAATGGTTATTCTGTTCAAGCCAGACTTTATGCTGGTTATCCAGATGAAGAAGGGGTACAAAAGTGGCAATTTTCTCTTCATTGCTTTTTCCCGCAAATTCTGAAAAAGCAAGCTTTTCCTCTCTGTTAGAAAAAATGCTTTTAAGCTTTGAATATACCCCTTTTATTTTGTCCCTTATGTTTATTCTATATTTAGGTATAAGCGCCAGAGTTTCAAATTCCTGTTGTTTTACATTTACAATTTTCTTTATTCTTCTATTTTCAGTTGCAATAGCTTTTCCAAGAGCTTTCATTAGCTCATCTAAACTAACTTTTCTAAATCTTGGCAAGGGCGTCCTGGCAATCAACTCTGGAATTTCCTCGTCTAGTTCAATTCTTTCTTGAACATATTGCTTTTTATCTTCTTTCTTTCCGAACAAAATTTCATCCAAACTTTTTAGTTCATGATTTAATAATATTTCTGATTTTATCCTTAAAAGTAAAGCTGCTGCAAGCAGAACTTTGCTTGAAACAAAAAAATTTGCCTCTTCCAGCGCGCTTACTTTTTCCATATACATTCTGGACAAGAGACTAATATCAATATCCCAAGGGTCAAGCTGTTCGGTGTTTATCAAATCATAAATTATTGACTGCCAGCTTAATCTATCTCCAAATAATATTCCATGTATCTGCTCCTGCCCGACCATTTGAACAGCTTTGTTTTCCCCTTCCATTATATTTTCCAAAACAGCAAGATTTATATTCTTATCCCAATATAAAATTATTATTGTTTTCATTTATTAGTTACAACAATACCGAAAGATTTAAATATGGCTTTTTCTTATGAATATTATCACCTCTTTTTTCCCAGAAGGGGACGTTTAATCGCTCTTTTTGAATGATTAGACCTCCTCTTCATGGGTTTATATTTCTAGAAAAATGATTCTTCAAAGCCTTCCAAAAAGTCCTATTAATGGCAGGAAGGCTTATCCGAATCATGAGAAGAGGTGATAATTTAAGAATGATACATCTTATTTCCCTGTAAATTCAGTGTACTTGCACTTTCCGCATGTCAGTCTGTCTTTATGCACTGCAAGAAAAATTCCTGCTCCGCATCTTGGGCATGTCTTTCCTTTTCTTATTCCTGAAGAATCATATTTTTTCCATTTTTCGCTTACAGGCTTGTTCTTATGGGGCTTTTTGCCCTTTCTTTCTTTTGTAGTCCCGCCTTCAGGAGCAGCCATTTTATTTCTTACCCCCTTCAACAGAAGCTGTTGTTAAAGATTTTTTTTCTTTCTTTTTAAGCTCAATTATATCTTTATCTTTTACAGAATCATAGATAAAAGCATCAATTAAAAAAGTATTTCTGCCAAATTTACTCTTTAAATTTTTTATTACAATGACATTTTCTCCTGCCTTAAAATGCTCTGATATTATTCTTAACGCGTTTGTATATCCTGGATTTTTTTCAGCTTCTATAATTACCTTAACTTCTCTTCTTTTTAATAAATCATTTTTAGCATCTATAATTATTTTCATTTTGTTTATTTTATCTAACTTTCTTAAGATTTATCCTAATTTAACAGCAAAATTTCCTTTGTCTTTAATTTTTAAATTTTTTGCAATCTCAGAGCTTTCTGGGTTCAAGACAACTATTCTACCTTTAAAGCTCCCGTTAAATTCTTCACTTCCGCACTTTGGACATTTATTGCCAGAGTCAAAAATTGCTTTGCATTGCTTGCATGCTTTTTGTCCCGCCATTTTAATTTGCTATACCTCCTGCTGTAAGTGGGCCTCTTCTCTTATAAATAATTACTTCTCTAACAGGAAAATCTCTTGTTAAATTATGTAATTCTTTTTGGATATCAGCATTTGGAACATTGACAAATCCTATCTCTTTTTTATTTGTTGTTATTCCAATTAAATCGTATCTTGCATCATCTAACTTCTTGTAATCAACTTCTCTTCTTTTCTCATCATAAACTTTTATTGTTTTATTATCCATTTTTATTTTTTCCCGCCTTCCTTGATTTTTCAGCTTTCTTTGCAGCCACTTTTTCTGCATTTTCTTTTTTCTTCTTATCATCTTTTATCCAATCAATTCTACCTAATCCTGGTTGTCTCATCGTTAATCCTATTTTAGGCTCTCCGGATTTATAGCTTATCGCAACAATCCTTGCAATACATTCGTCGCTCTTTGCAAGGTTTCTTTTGCTTGATTTTCCTGACAAAGTGCCTGTTTTGCTTAATGAGACATAGTCTTCCATTGTCTGGGAGATATGAATCATTCCTTGTGCTGGACCAATTTGCATGAATGCTCCAAAATTTGTAATTTCAGTTATTGTCCCATAAACAAGCTCGTGCAATTCAGGCTTCCAGACCAGCAGCTTAAACTTTGATTTATAAAAAGGCGCCCCATCGCCGGGTATTATAACACCATCATCAATACTATCAATTAACACAACAGTTATCACATGGCCGAGTTCTTTATTTACTTTGTTCACATAACTCTCGTTAAGTTGTTTCTCAACTGCTTCTTTTGTTGGAAGTCCAAAGTGCCTTGGCTCAACTCTAATATGGTCTTCTACATCTACAAGATAAAACATATTAACCTCAATTCCTCAAGAAAAAATTGCTTTTTAAAACTTGCTATCTTTATGCATTGCTGAATTGAATAAATATTTGTATAATATGCCTGAAAAAAAGACAATTTCTTGGTAAAAAAGTCTATGTGCTAATTAGGAAGTAAATTTACACATAGCTCAAAGGCCGAAAAGTATATAAATACCCACACATATGTGTGGGTATGGCGACAAAGAATATCTCAATAACTGAAGAGGCTTATAGAAGGCTTGCTGCGCTTAGGAAGGGAAATGAGAGCTTTTCCGAGATAATTTTAGAGGTAACTGGCAAAAGGAAAATAAGCGATTTTATTGGAATACTCAGTAAGGAAGCCGGTAAGCAATTAGAGAATAACATAAAAATGCTAAGAGAAAAGCATAGAAAAGAAACAACAGAAAGAATTAAGCGCGTTTCAGAGGGATTGGGGGGCTGATGGTTTGCATAGAAACAACTTTTGCAGTTGATTTGCTGAGAGGAATTAATAAAGAAGCTAAAGAGAAATTAGCCATTTTAGAAGGAAATGCAGAAGAAATATCTATAAGCACTCCAAGCGTTGTTGAATTAATAGCGGGCTCTATTTTAAATCCGAAAGTTGAAAATGAAAAAGATAAAGTAATAGAATTTATTTCTTCATTTATTGCTCTTGATTTAGATATAGACAGTGCAATAAAAGCAGGAGAGATTGGTGCTGAACTGATAAAAAGAGGAGAAAAAATCCAGATTGAAGACATTATGATTGCAGCCATTACCATGCAGAACAATGAAACTCTTGTTACAAGAAACAAAAAGCATTTTGAGAAGATAAGGGGATTGAGAATTGAAGGGTATTGAAGATTGCTTTACAGCCCAAGTTTTAGGCATATTTAAAAACCCTTTTCAATAAAAAAAC
>CAZJEV010000039.1:0-8286 GCA_964545215.1 Candidatus Woesearchaeota archaeon | reverse complement strand
AGCGGGATAGATAATTTTATAAGCTTTATGTATGATTAGTTTATATGGAATTTTATGTAGTGTTAGAAGAACAAGAAGAAGGCGGATACACGGCTTACGTTCCTTCCTTGCCAGGATGTATATCCCAAGGAGAAACTAAAGAAGAAGCGATTGAAAATATAAAGGAAGCTATAGAGCTATACTTAGAAACTGGGGACAACGAACTAATTATTTATAAAAATAGAGGAGAAGGCATAAAAGTAAACTTATGAAATTGCCTCAGATTTCTGGAGTAGAACTTATTAAAAAGTTGCAAAAGTTTGGATTTGTGGTTGTGAGACAAAGAGGCTCGCATATTAGATTAGAGAAAAATACACCAACAGAGATAATAAAAATTACAGTTCCAAATCATTCAAATTTAAAGAAAGGCACTTTGCATCATATTATAAAATCAGCGGGCTTGAAACCAGAAGAAGTCCTATGATTACTTTTTATTGACAAGCCTGTCTTCTTTCCAATATTCATATAACGGACCTATAAACGCTCCTGCCAAAAAATACCAGATTATATCATCAAGGGGCATATTTAAAAAAACAAGTTTTGGGGTGTTATTGAATTGCCAGAAAGCTTCAATCCAGCCAGGGGTTATTAATTCAACAATATTATAAATTATCATTGCCATAATAATCAGAGATGCCCCGGATAATATTGAGTTATAGAATAAATCTCTTCTTTTTAGACAGATAATAATTGCGGGAACTCCAAATGATAAAATTGTTGTTGCCAAAGAATTTAATCTTAATATGAAAAAAGAAATAAAAAAGATAAATGCTAATAATGACAACAGAATAAAAGCATTCAAATTCTCACTCTTTATTTTTTTAAATGGCTTCTTCTTTTCTTTTCTATGCTTTAATTTAAAGACTTCTTCAGCTAAAACAGATGCAATTCCTCCAATTGCAAATCCGATAATTAAAGGCTCAATGCTTATTAAAGAGTTTGTTAATGTAAATGGCTCCCACCAATCCTTAAAATAGACTATCTCTGCAAATGGGCCTGCAAAGGCAAATATAATTGATATAACTAGCATTTCCTTTCTCAAGTCTTTTCTTAGATAATATAAAATAATCCAGAATAGAAAAAAGGTTATTGATAATATCAAATAAGTATATTGGTAATCAACCATATTGAGCCTCGAAGAACTGCCCGAATTTTAAGCCGGAGGATTTTGCTTTTTCTCTGCTTATTACCCAGAATTTTCCTGAATCTTCCAAATGCTCCGGAGCTAAGAAAAGCCAGCCTTCTCTTGCAAATCTGACTGCAAGAGCTGGCTTGAGACCAATCATGCTTGCAAAAAGAATGAAATCCTCTATCTGACTTTTTTTAATGTAAATCCTGTTCTTCCTGGAAGATTTTGCTTCAATTGCATAGCCTTTTTGGCCTAATTTTCCTATTATAATATCGCATGGGCTTTCTTCATTAATACCGGAGCCTGCAACTCTTAATGCCCTCCAGCCGTTTTCTGCTAAGAGCTGAACCAATTCCCTTTCCATGTTTGAGCCTTTTGATTTGTTTGACATTTTTTATGAATCCTCAAAAAAACTTTCATTTAATTTTACCCATTTTGAACAAGTTTTTAAAAGCTCATTATATCTGGAAAATTGAGAGTCTCTTTTTCTTTCAAAATAAGTGTACAAAATAACCTCTATATTTTCCTTTCTTAGATGTTGTATTGCTGGAACAAAGTCGGAATCACAAGCAATTAGAATTATCTTTTTAATATCAGGATAATCTTTTTGAAATTTCATTAAATCAATAACTAACAAAATATCAACTCCTTTTTGTAAGAATTTATATTTTCCATCAATTTTTAATCTCTGGCATCTTCCTTCTCTAAAAGTTATCCATTTTTTGCTTTCCAGCATCTTTTTAATTTTATTATAATCTTTTTTTAGGCTATTTTCTTTATTGGAAGGGCTATCAGATTGATAAGGGGGAGCAGAATAAATAAATAGGCGTATTAAGCTTAAATTTTCTTTTTTACATATATTTCTAAATGTTTGCAAGAACTTTTTCTTTCTCTTGAATTTCTCTTCAAAATGCTTCTTTACTAGCCGAAAAAACCCATCATCTACAAAAATTAAAGTATCTTCCACTAGAAGATACCTCCAAGGGCATCAAAAAAAATAAGCATCCGGCGACCACAAAGATCACCGGGGAGCATACTCACAGTCTTACGACTGCTAATGTAAATAATATGCTGTGATTTATAAACATTATGCTTAACTTTATTCATACTTTTATTCCTCTTTTCATCAGGGATTCCAACTCTTTTCTTTCCGCAAATATCCAAAGAATTCCCTTTGTTCCAATAATTATCTTTCCACTTATTTGAAGATAATCTAAAACTTGAATTAAAGTTTGATGCATTACTTTTCTGGGAAGTCTTCTTTTTAGCTCTGCTAAAGAGATTGATTCTCCTGCATTTTTCAAAATGCTTTCCACCATTAATACTGTATTTAGAGTGGGTGAATGCTCTAATCTCTTTCTTTGCATCATCATATTTTTCGCCATTTTAGATATCTAATTAATATATTTATATATTTATTTAATATAAATATATATTTAAAAGTTTCTATTTACATCTTTGTTATGATAATAGAAACAGCAGTTGAAAAAATTATAAATAACTTTCATTATTATCAATCAAGCCTGACTTTCTGGCTTCATTTAGTTTTTGCGGGACTTCCTTCTTTAATATCTTTAAGATAATATATTCTGGGTTTTTTTGATAAAAAGGATTAGTAAGATTTCTACAAGGTTCTGGCTCTGCTTTTGGAAGCATTTCTAGGCTATATCTCGCCATACCTCCAAATCTGACTTTAAGATTAGGACTTTGTTGAAATCTTTTTACAGTGGAAGCAGATTCCATTGGAATGTATCCTCGCGATTCAGCATCTTCCCATGAAAGTCCTAATTGCTCGTGCTCGCCATTTTTTCTCTTTTCCAGCAAATAGTTTAAAACCAAATTTTCTGCGATATTTTCTAATGCAATGCCAAAAATCTCTGCATTATGAAGCAAAACCAAATTTTCAAATAATCTATAATCAAGAGTTATACGAAATGTCCTTGTTTCATTTAATGGAATTGCCTTTCTTGTCCTTGGCATTTTATAAATCTCTGGCTTGTAAAGTCCTGCGGCCGTTTAGCTTTGCCCTGACAGAAGCTTCTTCAAGAAGTTTTAGAACTTTTTTATTTAAGGCTTCCGGGACATCGCCTGAAACTGACAAATCAGGAACTGACGACTTTATCTTGCTTTTTATTATTAAGTCAACCATTATTATTTCTTATCCTCCTTTTTTACTTCTGGACGCATGAATGGAAAAAGAATAACATCTCTGATTGAAGGAGAATCTGTCAATAGCATGACTAATCTGTCAACTCCTAAACCTAATCCAGAAGTAGGAGGCATGCCAACTTCAAGGGCATTGACAAAATCATGGTCATAGGGGGCGGCTTCTTCATCGCCTTTTTTTCTTTTTTCAGCTTCTTGCTCAAATATTTTTTTTAAAAGTAAAGGGTTATTTAATTCTGAATAATTATTTCCCATTTCCCAGCCGTTAATAATCGGCTCAAATCTTTCTGCAATTTCAGGATTATCAGCCTTTCTTTTAGCCAAGGGAGAAATATCGGCGGGATAATCGTAAATTATAGTCGGCTGGAGCAAATTTGGCTGAACAAGCTCTGAAAAAATTTCATCAATTGCTACACTTCTGCTAAATTCTGTTTTCAGCTTTAATTTTTTTTCATTAATGAGTTTTTTTAATTCGTTATCAGACATTTTTCCAAAATTAATCTTTACATATTTTTTTATCGCTTCAAAGAGAGTCATTCTTTTCCAAGGCCTTTTTAATTCAATTTCTCTGCCTTGATAGATTATTTTTGTTTTTCCAAGAACTTTTTTAGCTGTGTATTCAATCATTTCTTCAAACAGATCCATATTAGCAGTATAATCAACATAAGCCCACATTGTTTCAAGCATTGTGAATTCAGGGTTATGAGTTGAATCAATGCCTTCATTTCTGAAAATTCTGTTCATTTCATAAACTTTTTCCAATCCGCCAACTATAAGCCTTTTGAGATAAAGCTCTTTTGAAATTGCCATATATACCTGCATTTTTAAGGCATGCAACTCGCTTACGAAAGGCCTGGCTGCGCCTCCGCCGTATAAAGGCTGAAGCATTGGAGTATCAACTTCAATAAATCCTTTCATAGAAAGAAATTCCCTTAATGTATTAATAATTTGAATTCTTTTTCCGAAAACCTGTTTGACTTCAGGAGACATTATTAAATCTAAGTATCGCTTGCGATAACGCTCTTCTTTATCTTCCAAGCCATGCCACTTATCAGGCAAAGGCAATATGGATTTTGATAATAATTCAAGGTTTTTAACTAAGATTGATAACTCCCCCCTTTTTGTTCTAAAAACAGGGCCTTCTACCCCTATGAAATCTCCGGAATCAATGAATTTTTTAAAGAAATTTAGGATTTTTGCAGGAGTTTGTTTTTCCTGCAAGACAATCTGGATTTTAGAATCCTGGTCTTGTAAAACGCCAAAGGATATTTTTCCAATATCCCTGAAATTCATTAATCTGCCTGCGATTTTTGCCTTATATTTTGCTGTTTCTTCTGACTTTAGCCTTTTGAATTTTTCCTGCAAATCCCCGGAATTATCTTTTTTATTATAAAAATGAGGATATGGGTTTATTTTTAACTTCTTTAGTTCTTCCAGTTTTTTTAACCTCTCTTTAACTATTTCTTCCTGCCTTGCCATTTATTAAAGAAAAATGCAGGATTTATATAGGTTTGGAATCTAATGAAATTATGAATAAAAAATATGCTCCGGGAAAGCATTTAGTAGCTGAAGTGTTCGATTTCCCAAAAGTGAATATTGAAATATGTTTGGAAAAAATGCTGGCTTCTGTGCCTTTGATGGGATGTAAGGCTGTTAAATCCTGCTATTCAAGAAACCCTGACCAGGCATTCATAATATTAAACATGAGTCATATGTCCTTACATATCTTTGAAGGGCAGAAATATAATTTTGCATATTTTGATATCTTTACTTGTGGTGACTGCAACCCTAGAAAGGGATATGATTATTTTAAAAAAGGGATGGGATTTTCTAAAGATGCGGTTAGAATATATCAGAGAGGCAGATTGTGATTATTAGAAGCCAAGTTCATTTAAATAATTAATAGCAGAATAATGAAACCTCAAGGCAAAGCGACGATCATGAACTCTTCTAGTTGTAAATGCGATATTTAATTGGCCTTCATTCCCAAATCCTTCATCAAAAATCGTGATATCGAAAGAATCACGGATAATTTCCCGAGTCTTTATTGTATAATGCTTATATCTAGTTGTATCTGAAATAGGAAATTGAACGGGCATAAATTCTTCATCGCACGGCATTCCAATCGGAAGAGTTTCCCAAAAAAATCCTGAAGATAAAATATCTGGTAAATTAAGCATAAAAAATGATAATTTGGGGGTTTATAAGTTTTTTAGATATTTTATTATATATTATGGTAAATATCTTTTGGCATAAAATTTTATGTTAGTTAGTAGCATATGTTATAAGATAACATAAAATAGAGATTAAAACCCAAGCTCTTTTGATTGTTCTTTAAATGACTTTATTATGAGCAAGAAATGCTCATCTCTTTTAACGCCTAATTCTTTAATACCTTTTTCAATGTCGTTTCTGTTAATTGCATGGGCAAAACCCTTTTTTTTCATTGCTTTTTCCAGGGATTTTGGGCTCATGCCTTCAAATTTGCCGGGGCGGACATAAGCCAAGGCAATTATTAAACCGCATAATTCATCAACTGCAAAAAGGCATTTTGCCATCAAGCTTTTTCTTTCAACTCCTGAATATTCTGCATGGCCCAGAATTGCTTCTGTAATATCATCAGGATAATTAAGAGATTTTAAAATTTTGATGCCTTCAAATGGGTGTTTTTCTGGACAAGGATATTTTTCATAATCAAAATCATGGAGCAGGCCTGTTATAAACCATTTTTCTTGAGTTTCTTTATTTTCATTAAAGTGTTTTGCATAAGCTTCCATGGCATAAGCAATAGCTAAGCAATGCTTTCTTAAGCTTTCCGATTTAACATATTCATGGAGCAAATCCAGGGCTTCTTGTCGTGATGGCATTTTTAAATTTAAAGAAAGAAGTTTATAATAGTTGTGAAAGATGACTAGAACTTCAAAATCTTGAAATCCTTGAAATCCTGCAAATGCTCTGGCTTTTCCTCTATGCTTCTGATAATGGCGTATTTGGGGCCCCTTTTACATATCATTGTCATGGCTTCAACATCTTCGCTGTTGCCTTCCAAAAAAATCTCAACTTTGCCATCTTCTCTGATTCTTAAAAAACCTCTAACATTATATTTATCTGCCTGCTCCTTTATGAAATTGCGGAAAAACATACTTTGCAAAGAGCCTGTTATGAATAAACGAAGAGCTTTTTTCATAGCTTTAGCAAAAATCAGGATGTTAAATAGTTTATTGTTTTAGCTTAATTTACATTATCTCTTGCCTTTATCCAATTATTAATTTAAACATCAAAAAGGCTAAGAAAAACAGCCAGCGGAATTTTTAAAGGATTTCTAGAATAATCTTTTTTAGTCACTATTATAAATTTTTCTAGCTGGGGAAGAGATTTTGCATTTGGTTTTTCAGACCATTTTACTTCTAATCCATATAATTTTTCTTTATCTAAGATGACGGCATCAATTTCAAATCCGTTTTTCCAGAAAAAAACCTTCTCAGGCAATAATCTTGAAATATGCTCTATCACAAGAGATTCTGCTATTGCAGAATGCTTATTTTTTATATTAACCATCGCCCAATCTTCAAATATATCAAAAAGCAGAGGATCCCTAATATGAATTTTTTTATTCTTGCCAAATCTTATTTTTCTACCTTGAATATCAATATTGTATAGAAGATTAATAACAAACATTGATTTAAATAACTCAACATATGCTGATGCTGTTTTTGGAGATTTTATTTCTATCTTTCTTGAAATACCTTCCCAACTTATATCTGTCTGTATTGTCTCAATGATTACTTTAATAATTTGTCTGGCTATTATATCGCTTCTTTCTAACTTTAATATTGTATTTTTTATCCAGCTTAAATAAGCTTTTTTTGCTTCTTCTTTATTTTTCTCAAAAGTGCTGATGCTTAAAGGAAATCCCCCATACTCCATATATTTTTCCAGATGCCTCTGTAATTCTTTTTCAAATAATAAGGCTTTAAGCGATTTTTTTTCAATCTCATCAATATTTTGTGCTATGGGCAGTTTTTTATAAAGGTTCTGGTCAATAACTTCTATAAATCTTCTAAAAGAAAGAGGGTAAATAATAAAATCTTTCCCTTTGCCTCTTCTTCCTGGAAAAAGCTCTACTTCTTTTTTTATTTCAATGCTTGAAGAGCCAGTAATTATTACAACATCTCTTTTTAATTTCCCTGTATCAATGCAATATTTTATTGATCTATACCATTCTTTTGGTATAGTAATTTCATCCAACATTATAATTGAATTGGTAATTGCATTTGCGTCCTTAAATTGAAGATATAATTCAATTACTTCTGTAAGTTCTTTGAAATCAGATATATTTTCGCAGTTAAAATAAAACAATGAGTTTGGATCTTTTCTCTCCAATAAATTTCTAATTAGAAGCTTCAGAGCTGTTGTTTTGCCTACCTGCCTTGGACCCAGAATAATATGCAAGGCAAAAAGCTCTAAAGATATTTTTTCTAATATAGCGGGCGCCCAATGAAATTTCTTATCTTTCCATTGCTGTATATCATAATCTTCCTCTATTAAAGATTTATTCTTCCACCATGGGTTCTGTTCAAAAAGCACATTTATCTCCATATCAGTATTATAAATACCGATATTTATATATTTTTCGGTATTCTGAATACTGATATTTTATGGGGGATAGCTTTAGAGCCTGTTTTCTCTATAAGCTTGTTTGCCAGAGTTTTATTAAGACAACTCATTTTTAATTTTAGTTAATGTCTATCTAAATTTTTGCGCGCGCTGGCTTTGCCGCCTACAATCACTACCCGACCATACGAGATGGAATCGTCAAGGTACTCGTTGTTTGAGAAAACACTAAGATCAGTGCCCAAGCACGACCTCGAAAGGCCTTGATTTCTTGCATACCATATCCTTGCTCCTTTCTTGTCAAATTTAGGCAATCCTAATTCATCAACTTCAGAGAA
>CAZJEV010000038.1:0-8689 GCA_964545215.1 Candidatus Woesearchaeota archaeon | reverse complement strand
GTTATTTCTTTTCCCTGTGCAATAACTTCAACACTTCCATCAGGCCTGTTTATCATAAACCCCTTTATATCATTCTCATCCGCATATTTCTTAATAAGCCATCGTAAATTAACTCCTTGCACTCTTCCAATTAATTTTATTTCTATTTCTTTCATTTTTCTTTATCTAAATTTATTTCTTTTTGCAAAGCTTCCCTGAACTTAGCCAGCTCTTCAGTCTTAATTCTTGTACCAACTGCATCCTCATGCCCTCCCCCTCTTGCGTCAGGAAAATCCTTTAAAGCTTTTTCTAAAATTCCCTTAATTCCCTTTCCCCTTAATGAAACATTTGAAATCCCATTTTTAACATATGCTACTGCAATATATTTACCTTTATTATGATATGAAAGCTGATTAGCAATTTCAGCGCTGATGCTTAATTCTCCTTTGTAATCAAAAAAAATTAAATTCCCGAATATATTTTCTTTAGAACTTGCCTTAAAAAGCAAATCGTTATATTTTTTCATTATTTCTTCATATCTGCTCCTAAATGTTCTGTTTCCCTGCATTTCAATAAAAATCTCATTAGGTCCCCTGCAGCCAATCAAAAAATTCTGCATTTTAACTACATGCGTTACAGAATCCTTCAATCCAAAGCTTAATGCCTGTGCAATTCTGCCTATTTCTGTCTTATAATAAACATCAAACGGCTCTTTTATTCCTTTTTTCAGAAATTCAGGATATTTTTCTTTAAAATCAGAAATAAAATCTGGCATATAATTATCTGCAATGCATCCCATCATTGCAATCCATAGCTCCTCTTTCCTTTCAGTTATTTTATAAGCCAAATAAGTCACTGGCTCGCTTCCCATACTTTTCAAGGCCGGATTATAAATGTGCAAATTTTCTGCTTTTTTTATTTCTTCATCAATTTTAACATTATGATGATCAATCCAAATCAATGGTAATTGCATCTTATAAATCTCGTCAACAAAATCCTTTGCAATTATTGGCTTATCAAGAACAAAAACATAATCTGCCTTTAATTCCTGGGCTTTTTTTGCGTATTGTGCATTTAGCTCGGGATAACTTTTCACTGCCACACCTTTTCCCCTCCCTAAATATCTTCTCAAAATTAAAAAACTGCATAGCCCATCAACATCATTATCATAATAAAAAATAGGATTTTGCGCTTTTTCCAGATGCTCTCTAATTTCCAGGATTTGCTTCTCTGTTAACATTCATGAAATAAAAATCCTGGCTTTTTAAGTCTTCGGAAAGTAAGTTTTTGCGTCTTTTCTCATATTTCTGCATATAAGAAAAATCTTTATTTATAAACGCGGCGAAGTCTTAATTTTATTGAAATATAAGTAATTAACTTCTTATTTCTACTACTGGCTTCGGATACAATTTTAATATAAATATTTATATACTCTATTAAAAATATTATTTTATGAATAAATGGGTTGAACTTATAGTTGGGTTGATTTTAGTTATAGGAGCAATTATAATAGCGTGGTATTCCCAAAGCTGGGGGGCGTTATGGAATTTTTGGAGCGCTGGCTGGGTTTTTCTGAAGGGTGGAATATTCTGGGCAGTTATAGGAATAGGCGTCTTATTTGTCCTTCTCGGCATCTCTGACTTAAAAGGCTAAGCAAACCACAACAATCAATATATACTTTATCATCATCTATTCTAATGATGTACTGCAAAATCTGCGGAGATGTCAATTGTAAAAAACACTCTTTCTTGTTGGCAAAGGTAAAACTTATAGATAAAATCCAAGGCTCAACTCCTCCAGAAGTTTTTGTAGGCCGTTACAATTATCCAAATGTCTACGCCGGACTTTTAGCTCCGAATGAATACGGCAACACTTCTTTAATGTCCTCTCCCGAGTTATGGCATAAAAACAGGATTTCAATTCAGGAAATTCTGAGACTAAGGCATAAATTAATTTACGGCAGGCAAAAGACCAATATTAAAAAGCCTTTAACAGATAAAAAATTTCTTCCAATAATACAAGAAGTTGCAATGACTCATAAATCAATTGCCTCTGAATTATACCTTAAAAAGCCAATTAAAGCGCATGAAGAAAAAGATTCCTTAATTCCATTAATAAGCAATGCAGCTGAAATCTCCGAGATTAAACTTCAAGAGAACGCCCCTGTAAGAAATAAGATAGATTATCTTGTTAATGACAAAGATGTAAAATCAGCAATAGCAATCCAAGAGCTTGATAAATCCGGAATTGAAACATCCTCAATAATAAAGCTCTTATCAACAGGCCTTTTAGGCTTAAAAAAGAATAGAAAATTAGTTCCAACCCGTTGGTCTATAACAGCAGTAGATGACACATTAAGCAAAGAAAAACTTTCTAGAATACGCTATTATCCGGAAATTTCAGAATTCCAGGTCTTTCATGCAGAATACATTGGCAATCATTACGAATTTCTTTTATTGCCAGAAAAATGGAGCTTTGAAGTTATTGAGATTTCCCTAAAAAATTTTGGTGTCTGGCATGATTATGAATCTTTTTTTGAAAGAAAAACCTATGCAAAAGATGTTACAGGAGCATATTATGTTAATCGCCTTGCATTGGCAGAATATCTTAATAAAATAAAAAAGCAATGCTCTTGCATCGTTTTAAGGCAAATTTCCACAGACTATTACGCCCCCCTTGGAGTCGGCATCTTAAGGCAGACAAGCAGAGAGGCTTTTTCAAAAAAGGCATTAAAATTCAATACCTTAAAAGACGCCTTAGAAAATATTCAATCAAGATTAAAAGTCAATATTAATAATTACCTGCAAAAATCAATTATCTACCAAAACTACGGCAAACAAAAACGCCTATCGGCGTTTTTGTAAAATGTTTAAATATTATTGACCAAAAAATAGCAAGACAATTAGAGTGAAGAATAAACGTTAACGATTAATAAAAAATCTTTTGATAATAGCTAAAGGTAACTAAAGTTTACGCTAACTATGATAGATTATATGTACTATTAACAATAATAAAAAAAGAAAAAATAAAAATTAAATTTTATGAAAAGACAGCCTTCACATCTTTGTTAAACCACAAATATCCTCCTATTAATCCAAATATAGCTATATAGAAAATTCCCGTGCCTACTGAACCTCCAAATAACGCCAAAAGTCCATTCAAAACTCCCAACACGGCAAATATTATCTTAACTATTCTAGCCCAATTCTGCCCTTTCCATAATCCTCTCGCAATAAAATAGGATAAAACAGCAAGAGCTATAAAAATTACTCCTATTACTGCTAATACTACCCCAACTGCTCCTGCTGCAATTCCTTGCAAGCCAGGCACTCTTGCTATCAAAGAGCCAGCAACTCCCGCCCCCACTAATAACAAAATACCTAAAAGAGCAGTAATAGCCGCCCCTATATAGTCAAGCACTGCAATTATTTTAACTCCTGTAGGAACATTCTTTTCCATTTAATCACCTCCTTTCATATTTTTAATAATGAACATTTTATTCCTTGCTCTCTTTTATAGCTTGTTTTATATTTTTATTAAGCTGTTTCATGCTTTCTTCAAGCTGCTGCTTATTTTTAGTTCCGGTGCATACAAGCTTTCCATTTGAAAAAAGAAGAAAAGTTGCAGTCGGCTCAACTAATTTATATACCAAACCTGGAAACTGCTCCGGCTCATATTCTGTATTTCCCAATTGCAATGCTAGTAAATTCAAATTCAAGCTCAAATCAATGCTTCCGGAAGCAACTATATTCTGCACAGTTATTTTCGGCTTGTCTGTAACTCTGACTCCAATCTTAGCTATCTGTCTTATGACTGCATTTATCACATCTTTAACTTGCGCAATGCTTTTAGTTCCTGTACAGACAAGATTGCCCGAAGAAAACACCAGGACAGCAGATTTAGGCTTTTCAATTCTTAACACCAATCCTGGAAACTGCTCAGGATTATATTCTGTATTGCTCTGGCTTCTTGCTAATTTAGTCAAAGAAATTTCCTTTCCAAGAGAAGTCGTAGCAACAATATTCTGAACTTTTAGATTAGATTTGGCCATTTTATATATTTAAAAGTCTTTATACCATTTATAAAGCTTTCTGCTTTATAAATCCTTGTTTATTGTTTTGCGGTTTTGGATTTTAATTTAATGGAAGAACTTTGTCTATTGGATTTATCTTTTCTCTATATCTTTTTGCTATTTCAAAGCTATTCTTTATTTCTTTTGTATATACATTTATAATTTCAGGTTTATTTATTGATTTCTCCAATACTTTATGCACAACCGCATTTACCAAATTTGAAGAAAATAAATTAAGAAGTTTATTCCTGTTCATTTTATATTCTTCATTATCATGTTAAAAGTTTTGTTATAAATCTTTTTATACATTTTAATAAATTTATTTTTTTCTATTAGGTTTTGTTTTATATCTTCTGTCCGCATATTAAAAGTTTTTTCAATAAATTCGCCAACTATTTTTTGCTTAATTTTTTATTTTGCATGAAAAGCAATATTGAAATCTAAATTACCGCCTCATTTTCTTCACTTCTCTTTCAATCTCTTGCAATGAAGCAATATCGCTTGTGCTCCTGTCAGGCCTGTATTGAGCAATTCTCGGAAAGCGCAAGGCATATCCGGAGCTGTAAGTGGGGCTTTTCTGTATATTCTGATAAGTCACTGAAACAACAACTCTCGGTTCAATTTTGACTTTATTCCCAACTTCCTCAATTACTAAAGGCCTCAGAATTTTAGTCATTTCATCATAAGTCATTCCTTCTTCTGCCTTTTCTTTTAACCCAGATGAAACCATCCCGACTTCCAAAAATTCTTTTCCAGAACGGCATGCAACTATATAGCTTGTCAGCCATCCAGCCCTCTTTCCGGTCCCATATTCAGCTCCAACAATAACTAAATCAAACTCATTTACAACTGGCTTTAACTTCACCATATAACCAACTCTTCTTCCAGTCCTATAAGGTGCATCTAATTTTTTTATCATTATCCCCTCTTCTCCAATTTTTAATGCTTCTTTGTAAAACTCATCTGCTTTTTTCTCGTCATCAGTCACGAGCTGCTTTGCAACTCTTATTTTAAAAGGCTCATTTCTTACAACCTTTTCCAATAATTTTCTTCTCTCCTTAAAAGCCAGATTCATTAAATTCTTCCCATTATAATAAACCACATCAAAAATATTTATCTCAACAGGCAGCTCTCTGACAAGCTTGTCAATCTCATATTTCCTCTTTATCCTCTGGCTTATCGCCTGAAATGGAACATATCTTTTTGTCTTTGGCTCATATCCTGCTATTTCAGAATCAAAAATGAAATCCCGGCCTTTAATATTTTTTTTAACAGCGCCAACAATATCAGGAAACTGATTAGTCACATTTTCCAGTCTTCGTGTAAACAGACTTATCTTTCCTTCTTTGTTTTTATTTATTAAAAGCCTGAACCCATCATATTTATATTCCAGGGCAGCCGGCTTTCCGCATATCTCAAATGCCTCTTCCAGTTTATCAACTTTCACAGCAAGCATTACCTTGATTGGCTTTCCCGGAACAATGGCAATTCCCAATTGCTCCTTTCCTTTCGTAGCAGCTTCAAAAACTAATGCAAAATCATTCGCTAAATCCTGCATCTCTTCAATTTTTTTCCTAATCTCCTTATCTCCGGAAAAAAACGCGGCATTAAGTGCATCAATCAAAATTGAATCGGCAACTCCGACTCTTAAATCACTTAATAAAGTCCTGATAATATACTTGGCTTCTTTCCCGGATGCAGATGTCAGCAATTCAGATATCAAAGCAATCTTCCTTTCAATAGCTCCTTTCCCTTCAATCTTAATTAAAGCTCTCAAGTTATCAAAGACTTTTCTTACTTCAAGTCTCTTCTGAAATAAGGTGCTTTGCTTTCTTTTTTCAGCATAATATTCCGCAACATTTCCCAAATCACCTTTTTTTTTGAATTCCGCAGTTACTTCTTGAAGCGCAATCCCAAAGCTGACGCTGATTGATTTTATTGCCAATTGCGTTGAGATTCCAAATTCACCGGAATCATAATCTGCTAATACCCTCCCTCTCAAAAGATAAATCCATTCCTTCTCCCCGTCTTTCTGCAACTTTTTTAAAAATTCAGCAAGAATTTCCACTTTTTCCAGCCTCTTGCTCGTTCCAGCCAGCTTTTCATAAACCTCAGCGAATTCAGAGTATTTCATAAACAAAAAAAGAAATACTGCTATTTAACCCTTTTTAGACACCATAATGAAGGGCTAATTATTTATATCCATCCCCTCTTTCTTATTCCAGAATTTGTTATCTGAAAATCTAACGCCTTTTCAGGCAGGCTTCTATGTTTCCTAAGCCAAGCAGTTCTTTTTCCATTTTCATTTGCTAATTCTATCAAGCATTTCCCCCAATAATGTAATATATCTCCTCCAACCATTTTTTTCTCGTCATTCCAGAGATAAACCTGATTTGTAACAATAACTGGAATGCCTCTTTTCCTGGCAATTTCATTTAAAATCCTCATTTGCTCAACCAACTCGCTATTAATCTTCTGAATTTCCTTTTCATCCTTTTCCCGCGCAACAGCAAAATCAAGCCTGTAAAGAATTGTCATGCCATCTATCACTATTAAACTTACTTCATCTTTCAAATGCTCATTTAATTTTTTGAAAGCCTCTTTCTGCTCCTTAAAATCAGTCACCTTCAATAAAAAAAGATTTTTCAAAACATCTTCGTAATCTGCCCCATTCTTAGAATTTTCAATTATCTGCTTAATCCTTTCATTTGAAAAGCCCCCTTCTGTATCAATATAAATCACCTTGTTTCCTTTTTTTGCCTGCGAAACCGCGGCCAGTAGGCATAATGTTGTCTTTCCGGTTCCGGGCCCGCCGTATACAACGCTGACAATATCACTTTCATACCCTCCAAAAAGCCATTTATTGAGATCATAACTTCCTGCGCTTATCTTAGCCATATCTTAAAGAAAACCAATCGCTTTAAAAAAATATATGGGCTAAAGAATTTAACAGAGCCTAAAGCCCCGGAAGCAGAATACCGGCTCTCAAAGCTAAATCCTAATATCGCGCGGCGTTTAAGAATAAACAGCGATGTCAATGGCATTGGCTATAACAAAATAGAAATCAAAGAAATTCAAATTATAAATTCTAAATCTAGATTAAAGCCAAAAGTCCCCAAAGAATAGCTATAGCCGCCCATATCCAATTTGTCCAATTCGGCCACTTAAAAATCTGTGTCAATGCAATAAGCACTCCAAGCAATATAGGCCCTCCAGCACTCATAACCATTTCGTAAGCCATTTTCACCCCCTTATTACTATAACAATTACTGTTTATATAAATCTTTCATTATAATCTATATCCTCATTTTAATTAATTTTATTGAATTTTGGATGCTCAGAATCTCATTTCTGATATCATATTATTTACTATTTCTCAAAACCCTCAATGAAAATGAATGCATTAAAATAGCTAAAGGCACTGCAAACAAAGTAATTACAGCCAGAGGAAACAAAGAAAGAGGCTCAGTTGAAGGATTCAAAGGCACAAATCGCGCTGGCCTTGGAAATCCCAAAAATCCAACGCTTAAAGCAATAACTAAATCAGCTATTCCAATTATATTCCATATTATTGCAAGCCTTCTTGAATATTCTTTTTTCTTATAAAATGCCCAAGCAACAAATGGTGCTGAAACGCCGACAAGAATATCTCCAATTCCAGAAGGAAAAGCAAACGCTCCCGGAAGAATGCCTTGAAAATATAAAAATATGAATCCTACTCCAACAATCCTATAAGTTTGTATTCCTATAAGCCAATGCTGTGGAACTTTATCTGCAATTTTTCTTATCCTTTCAGACCTATAAACCATCAGCAAACCCTGGAATATTACCAAAAAACCTATAAAGATAAAGGGGGCAAACAAGGGATTTTTAGCAAAAAATCCTGTCCTGGATAAAAAAATCACTGCAAAAAACCATGTCAGCAATACAAAAGCAGTGATGATGAAAAAACCAAAATAGATATTGTCAACTTTCTTTGCAGTCTTGTAAAATAAAACCAGTGTGCAGACTAAAAAGACTAAACTAGAAAGAACCGTTGAATCTAATAAATAGCTAAAATCCCAACTCATTAAAAAGATAAGAATAGAAATTTTATTTCACCTTTTATTAGCCTTTGCCAGGCACTTATCAACTCCAAATGAATGGATTACCAGCAATACTCCAGCAATTACTAAAACCCACTTGCTGATTTCAGCTCCCAAAAGCGCAGGCCACAAAGCAAGCACAAACACCACAATACCAGTTATCAACTCACACCAGCTTTTACACATCTTGAACCTCCTTTTCTTCTTAATAAAAATAGCTTAATAAATCTGTCTATTCTGTGCTCTAAATACATCAAAAAAGTTTTTCTGTCTGCTCATTTATTATACTTCAATTTTCTGCAATCCAACAAATCTAATAGGAATAATCTCCTCTTCATCTCCCTCAAGGCATACCTCTATTGCTTCCTTTGTTCTCTTTAGCAGTTCATCCATAGTTTTTGCCTGAATATGACATCCAGAAATTTCAATTACATCGGAAATTAAATAACCATCTTCTCCTTGTTCAATTATTATGTTATATTCAGCTATATTAAATTAAGGTGATTGATGCATTTTGGCACCAAAAAAGCTTATAAAATAGCTAAAATACGAA
>CAZJEV010000037.1:0-9409 GCA_964545215.1 Candidatus Woesearchaeota archaeon | reverse complement strand
TTTTCAGTCCAAGAAAGATGAATATCCCAAGCAAAGTAAGGCGTAACACATTAGGAAATATGTTATTGATAAAAGAATTCCATCCTATCTTTTCAAATGCTTGCAGCGCAGAAAGGTAAGAAGTTGCTAATACAGAAAAAGGGATGCTGAAACTGAAGATCTTTAGAAAAATTATAAGCTCTTGATTATGAAATAGATTTAATGCAATACTTTCAGAGAACAAAAACAATATTACCCCGGCTCCGATGCTAGAAAAGCACAGAATAAGCAGCGTGTTCTTGAATAAATAGGATATTTTATCATACTCTCTCTTTCCTCTGTAAAAGGCAAGATAGCGCAGCAAGCCGTCATTCAAACCAAGGGAAGAAACAATGATGGCTATACTGGTTATCATTATGGCGAGGCTTAGCAATCCATAGATTTCTGCTCCGAATGTCCTCGCAATAACAATCCTGTAAAAATAAGTAAGCGCTTTAGATAAAAAAATGCCTATAAAAACAATCAAAGACGATTTCGCAACCAGTTTCAGAGACATATCAAGCTTTTCTTTATTTTTCTTTTTCATGTTTATTTATAAACCTTTTTCTTCGTTAAGGCTTTCCACTTATTTTCATATCAGAAAGATAAAGATAGGTGCTTTTTATTCCTTACTGCTTTTATTCAGATAATTTAATTTTTACATTACCTAAAGTAGTGTAATAAATGTAGCTGGCAAATAGGATAAAAGTGCTCAAGGGGTGAAAAAACCACGCAATTGAGGGCTTTTTAATAAATCCAATGACAGAATCTTTTATCGGGAGAATTACGCTTCCTATGTAAAAGCTGGTTTTAACAAAATCTTTTTTTGTTAGCCCATAATTATAGTCCCACTTCAATTCTCCTGATTTTCTCCTTCTAACTCTCCTAAGCTTTTTTCTAAAGTAAGTTCTAATATTTGAAGGCTGTATATGTATTATGCCCTGTTTTACCTTTGCTATTTTATTATGCCCTCTTTTTACCATCTCGTATACAAATACAGGATGCAAAAACGTATCCATTGGAGAGGCATCAAAAATTTTTTTTCTGAAAAAAAAGCCGTTCATCCCAAGAGCAGGGACTTTTCTGTCATCTAAGGTGATTTCATAATAACCGCCTTTGTCTTCTATCTTTTTTAAATGCCCCGCAATAGTATTGTTAATGTAGCAGTAGTGGTCATTTAATCCTAAATAAATTGCGACAGGGTCATCTCCCCCGATTAAAGAGCAATATCTTGTTATTAAATTATCTTTTTTTCTGTATATATAATAAACAGGATCAGTTGCGGATATTTCCTTCTCATCAAAAGGCGCCATCATTTTTCTTAGCCAGCTTTTATCTTCTGGAATATAATTGTCAGCGTCAATCATTCCGATAATCTCCCCTTTCGCGTATTTCTTTATGGCAAAAGACCTCTTGATTTCCTCATTCGGCAGGGTTGTTTCAATGACTTGTGCTCCAATCTCTTTAGCTATCTGAAGGGTTCTGTCTGTTGAGTCATTGTCAATTACTATAACTTGCATCAGCTTTTCAGGATAATCCTGCGCAAAAATAGACCTTAAGCAGTTTCCTATGTGCTTTTCTTCATTCTTCGTAGGTATTATGATAGTAACTTTTTTCACTTTTTTATCTTTTGAATTTTTCATAGCAGTTTTTTATTCCTTAAACCTGAATTTAAGAAGGGTTTTCATCGCTATTATTCCGTCTTTCCACTTCATTTTTTTCCCTTCTTCTTTTGTCCTTGGCTTGTAATTAATAGGTATTTCATAAATCTCAAAACCCCTTTTTAATATTTTTGCCGTTATTTCATGATCAAGTTCAAAGCCCTTGCTTCTTAAGATAAAAGATTTAAGGAGCTTTGCATTCATCATTTTGTATCCAGTTACTGTATCTGTAATAAATTTATCATATAAAAGCCAAGTAATAAAGCTTAATAATTGCCCCCCTATATAGTAAGACCAATAAGCTCCGGGCCTCTTTCCATACAATATTCCCAAAGCTCTTGCTCTCATACCTTTTCTTAGAGTTCTGCTGCCATAAACAGCAACAAATCTATATTTTTGCATCACCCTTAGCATTTCTTTGATGTCTTCCGGGCTGTATTCCAGATCAGAGTCTTGAATAATAATGACATCTCCTGTTGCCGCTTTTACCCCTAAAATAACGCTATTTCCTTTTCCCTTATTTACAGGAGATCTTATATATTTTATATCTTTTATATCCTTAATGAGTTCTTGAGTGTTGTCTGTTGAGCCATCATCAACAAAGATTATCTCAGTTATGAATCCAAGAGAGGAAAAGTCAACTTTCCTTATCCTGTTTAAAAGCTCTAAAATGTATCTGCCTTCATTATAAGACGGAATTACTATAGAAATCTTCTTTATTCCCGGTATTTTTCTGCTATCGCTGCCCAGTATTTGCATAATTTTCTCAGCTATTTTGTTTCCATCATGCTTTCCAGAAAAATCTTTTTCAAAGTTGTCATGTATAGTGTTGTTTAAATTATATTTATTAAGAAATTTCACGTATTTAGGGTCTTCAGGATTTCCATTATGAACAAAATAATAGTCAAAAAAATCCTCTTTTCTATAATTCAGTCTTCCCTTCCTGTTCAGATAATAGACAGCTTTATCTATAATATCCTCCACGCTGGCATTTGGTATTTCATTGTCTTCCCCTATGTTTGAGATAAAAATCTTTTTTGCTTTTTTATTGCTTATAATGGTTTCTGCGAAGCCTTCTGTTAGATAAGTTGGAAAAAGGCTGCTGTTCTGAGTTCCAGCTCCATAAATAATAATGTCAGCATCTTCTATGACTTTTCTCGCCTCATTGTTTATTTTGGGGATATTATCTATACTTCTTAGATAATCTGTTTTTTTTTGCTTGCTAATCCTGGAAAATTTCTTCAGTTCTTTTTGCTGCAGATAATTTCCCAGAAGAAATATTTCTTCTATTTCTTCATTAGCCCTTTTCTCAACAATGCTGGCTTCAGAAGGCAGGAATTCGCCATCTCCTACTAAAGCGGAAAGGAAAAAATTCTCTCCCTCAGTAACATTCAGAACTTTTCCTTTCAGGCCAAAAGCATTTGTGATATCGCCTATTGAAATGTTAAAATTGTTCCCGCTCCTTAGAAAAGCACCTGCTAGCAACAAATTCCCAAATGAGCAATCGTCAAAGTTAAAGTTTATTTTTTCTTTGCTCAAATAATCAAGCAGAGTTTTTATATAGATTCTTATTTTTACCATATCTTCATTCTGAAGTTTTTTTAAAAATACATCAAGCTCGTTATGCGCCAGAGATTTTTGCTGAATTATGTTGTACAAATCCTGCAATGCTTTCTTATAGTCAACATCCTTTGGAAATCTGTATTCTAGCACATCTTTCAATATCCTTTTTGCAGGATTTGAGAAGTCAACCAAGTAGCTCATGTTTTTCCTCACATCAGAAGGCCCCAAAAATCCAGGAATGATGCGCCTCAAATAACCAGTTGATTTGCCATCATCATAGGCATTAATCATAGCCGTGATATCAAATATCGGATTATTTACAAGTGTTTCAATTATATTTTTAGCTCCATTTCCGCCGCAGAAAATAACTACATTTATTTTTCCGGCTTCGCTCTTTGTATCATCCCGACTTATATCCTGCATAAAATTTCTCAATTTAGATAATATTTAAACTCATATGTATTTCTTTTATTATATCAAGTAATAACTATTTCAATTATTAATTGGGATTTTCAGACACTATTTTTACCGCTCCTAAGATATTATCAACTTCATGGTCTGCCTTTATATTTATGTCAAAATCAAACCCGCTAACGTTTTTCTCATGGCTCTTAGGGTTCTTAATAAGTATTGTCCTGCAGCCAGCGTTCTTTCCAGCAACAATATCTGTAATTTTATCTCCTATCATCCAGCTTTTTTTTGTGTTTATTCCATTCTCCTGAGCAGCTCTCAAGATTAATCCGGGAGCAGGCTTTCTGCAATCGCATATTTTTCTGTATTTTTCAATATCAGCATTTGGATGATGCGGGCAAAAGTAAAATTTGTCTATTCTTATTCCTGTCTCTTTGGCTATAATATCATTAATCTGCTCGTGTATTTTTTCTACCTCGCTTTCACTGGCATAGCCTCTGCTTATTATCGCCTGATTTGTTATAACAAATATTTTTAAGCCTGCTTCCTTAAGCAGTTTTATCGCATGTGGAATATCTTTTATTAATTTTATATCATCAATGCTCTTGGCATATCCAACATCCTCATTTATTACCCCGTCCCTGTCAATAAAAACAGCTCCTATTTTACCAATTCCTAATTCTTTTCTTATTCTCTCTTCGTGATATTTAACCTCTTCAATAGTGTTAAATCCCATTTTTTCCTCATCAATAATGCATGGAGCAGTCAGAACTTTATAATTTCTATTTGTCAGTTCCGGTATTATTTCCAAGAAGTCAAATTCATCATTTTGTTGCGTATTTACCATAGCGAAATTTCTTTTCTGCCAATATTTTTCCCTCATTTCATTTAGTGCATTAATCAGTATCCCTCCTTTTATTATAAAGACGCCGGTTTCATTTTCTCCAACGCTTGGCATTGCATCATTAAATCTCTTCCTCATCACTTTTTTTATTGCCCCGCGCTCATCCCTCTCAAGGTGTATGTAAGGCTTGTTTCTCATTCTTGTAGGAATAGATAAATCCGCCACATTCTTCTGATGTAAAAAAATAATTTGCTTTATGGCTCTTTGAGGAACTCCTATATGATCAACCCAAATAACAAGCGTATCTTTGCTTTTATCCAGGCTGTCAAAGGCATATGCAATTGAGCCGGCGCTGCCATACGGCTCCGGATCAACGACAATCTCAACATCAAGGCCTTTATTTTTAACGAAATTTCTTATTTCCTTTTCTCCTTCTTCGCTTGCTATAACTATGATTTTATCAGAAATAGGCTTCAGTTTTTCATAAATAATTTCAAGAGCTGTTTTCCCTAAGAAAGAATAAAGCGCTTTTGGTTTGTCAAAGCCAAGCCTCGTTCCCTTTCCTGCAGCGGGGATTACAGAAGTTACTTTTCGTAAAGGCTCATTTTCCAGCTTAGCAATATGCGAATTTAAAATCCAGTTAAAAGCATTATAAAGAGAGCGAGCATCAGGCATAATTACCAATTCACCGGCTTCATTTAATTTATCGCCTGCAAGCCCGATTACAGAAATTCCGCCTTTTTTTGCGTAATTAATAATCTCTGCATTGTCAGATACTATTATTGTATATTTATCAGCCGCGTCAATTTTTTTTGTCTCATTTATACTAATTATATTTATCTGGATGCCTTTATAATATAACAAAGAAAGAAGCTTTCTCATGTAATCATCATTCATTATATCAGAAAATTTATCAATAGCAAATATAATTTCTTTTTTCTCATTAATTAAATTTATAAGTTCTTCATTCATTTTATGCTTTTTGATTTTTTATTAACACCATCCCTGTATTCAGGTAAGGCATTATTTCCTCTTTCTTAAAAGTAATTGATGCAACATATCCCAGTCTATTCAAATGATCTTTTCTGTTGTAAGAGTATTCATTGCCTTGAAAATCACACAGAAAGCCGCCTCTAACCTTAACTATTGGCTCAGTCATTGCAATATCCCACTCTTTAGAATTATTCCAGTTTAAGATTAAAAGGTTAACTTTATCTTCAAGTAAATCTGAAAAAGATGCTCCCGAACCTCCCCCAGCTATTATTTTATCAGATAATTTTAATCCATTAGCAATTTTCCTGTAAATACTCTTAAGCTCTTTAATCGAATCAACCTCATTTCCATTATTATAGAAAATAGCTCCAGGAGAATTAATATCGCTCTTTCTAATCCATCCCCTGACTAGATCTTTTCTTGGCTTATCAATTGCAGTTTCACGGCCGTTTATTTTAAAAGAAAAATTTCCATCATCTGCCATCCATAACTTTTTTTCTCCCGGAATATAAAGTATTCCGGCCTTTGCTCTATATTCGCCATTTTTCTGCCTTTCCAGAAATGCTCCGTGCATAGCAAATCCATTTCTCATTCCGGCAGAAAATTCATTTGTCCCATCTAAAGGGTCAAACTGCCATATTCTTTCATAATTAAATCTATCATCATGCAAATGCTCTTCAGAATATGAGCCAGGAAATCTTTTTCTAACCCTGTCTAAAATATACCGGCTTGCTCTTATATCGGCTTCAGTAACTAACTCTCTTCCACTGCTAGTTTGTTTTTCCTTTCTTTCTATTTGCTTTCCAAATCTGGGCATTATTTCTTTTTCAGCAGCTTCTTGCATAATCACTGCTACACTTTTTGTTTCATCCCATAAGTCAAATCCCATAAAAAATCTTAAAACAAGTAATATTTAAACATTATTAAAACAAACTTATTCTGAATTCTCTCCACAAAAGGTAAAACATCATCGGAATTGCCAGCAGCGCAATTACAAATCCAGCCCAGATAATCAGCTTGGCAAGCATGAATAAGCCTTTATTAATCGCTCCGGAAAAATTATAATTGTCAAATATTTCTTCTTTTGGCTCATATCTTTCAGGATAATAAAAGAAATTATGAGTGGAATCAATTCTTTCTATCAGTCTTGGCTTTAAATTAATATTCGTGCTATAAACCCTGAAATAAGGCTCTTTGGAAATAACAGGGCTTCCCCCTCCATTGAGAACTTTTATTTCCTGCGCATTTGCTTTAAAGAAAGAAGTTATTTCTTCCATTGCCTGATTTAATTCTGGCTGGTCTTTTATAGTTCCCCACCCACAGTCATCAGGAACACATTCAATATAATACAACTTATAAGTTTGCAGGTTTCCTGTGGCATTTTTGTTTAACTCTATAAACTCTGGAAAGGAAATCGCTTCCAAATAATGCGTGTCAAGAAACAACCACATTATTCTTCCCCTATAAATGCGAGTATCAACTATAACAATATCATTTTCTTTTATATTTTCATTTGTATAGCTTTTCATCTTTGCAACTGCAGTCTGAGTTGATAAATAAGGAAACATGATATAAATATTGACGATTAAAGCAATGATCATAAGAAATATAATAATTTTCTTTGCAGATATTTTCGCTGCAGAGTATTTTTCAGCTAAAGTATTGATAAAAGCCCCTCCATAAAGAGCAAATACAGGAATAAGCACGATATAATGCGTTTCAAGTCTATTTGTTAAATCAATTCCCAAAAACGGAAATATTTGGAGAGCTGTAAAAAATAGTGCATAACGTTCCTTCGTTTGAGCAAAAAAAAGCAGACCGAGAATTCCAAGTAAGGTTATAATTGGCTCTATCTTAAACAATGCTTTCAATATCCCAAAGGCTCCAAAAAGCATGTCATTGAATCTAAATCCATCCCCAACTCCAGCAACGCCGGCATAAGCCTCTCTTGTTTTTCCCACATCAAAGAACTGCGCGAAATAAGCATCAACCATCATCTTATCATGATACCATAGCCAGTTGTGTATTAAAATAGGAGAAAATACAAGCAATATCAATAAGCCAAATTTAATAATGTCAAAAATTAATTTTTTATCCCATATTTTCTTGTGGTGCATAAAATAAAATATGGCAAAAGCCGGCACAAAAAACAATGCAAGTGTTTTTATTAGGGCTCCGACACCGATAAATGCGGCAGCCCAGTAAGATATTTTACCATCTTTTTTCAACCTTCTTATGAAAAATAAAGCAGCCAGCAAGATAAAAAATGTAGCCGCAATGTCCATTTCAATAAGAGTATAAATAATAGTAAAGGAAGAAATAGCCATTAAGAAAGAAGCAATTAAGGCTATTCTTTCATTCTTAAATATCTCTTTAGCTAATATATACACTAAAATAATAGTCAAAATTCCAAATATGAAAGACAACAACCGGGCAGTAAGCATTGTAATCCCAAAAATACTATAAAAAAAATCAGTGAGATAGCTCCATAAAATTGATTCCCATACTCTTCCTATTACCCCGGAATCTATAATCCCCGCCGCATGCGGGCCATGCACCATCTCATCCGCATTTGGCTCAACATTATTTGCAGCAACATATCTTAATATTGTTCCCAAAAAGAATATAAGAAGGATAACGACAAGAGCTTTATTTTTAAATAAAAAGCCCACAGATTTGTCTATTGTCTTGTCTATCTTGTTTTCACTATCAATATTTCTTTCCACTTTTGTTTATTTCCTTAAATAACAACTAAAGCAAAAGTTTATATATCCTATGATGATTAAATCAAAACCATGTCATTAGATTTGGAAAAGCGAATTGAAAGAGCATTTCAGGATGATGTAATACTAACTTATCCAAAAGAAACAACAATAGCCAAGCTTACTCATTCTTATACTGAAGACAGATTAAACAAACAAGGCAATAGAATTGATTTTGCAAAATTAAAACAAGTTCTAACATCCCTTAAACATGATGTTGAAGCATGGTATCACGCTGAAACAGGAAAGCAAAAAATGGATACATTTGCCCTTGGTGATTTGCAGAACGAAGTTAAAAACAGGTTTTATTCTGATTCAAAATTCCAGGAAGCGTTTTCTTTGTTGGGTGTTAATTATGATGAGCATCATAAGAAAATTTATATTCCATGGTGGAATGAAATAGGCGCTGGCGAGCAGTCGCACAAAGTTCTGGAAGAAGGCGTAGCTAACTCTGTTTTTGTTCCAATGCATAGTTTTGAAACCCAATTAAATAAAAAGGGTTTAGAGTTAGGAGTAAACGCAACAAGTACAGACGGACTTCTTGTAACTTCAGATAATTACATTGCCCTTGGCGTTAGAGCAGGCTCTGGACATCCAAATACATATCATATTATTCCGGCAGGATATCTACAAGCAAAAGACTCATTGAGAAATGGGCTTACAACTATTTATCAGGGCTTTGTAGAGGATGAATTAACCCCTGAGAGCGGCGTTACACAGGAAGATATAGTTTATGCAAGGCCTTTATCAAGAGTTCATGATTTCATAATCAGCAACGGAGGTCCTGAATTTATTTTTTATGTCCAAACCGAGCTTTCAAAAGAACAGCTTGTAGAGAGGTGGAAAGACAGCAGGACAAAGCACAAAGCAGAGCATAGTTCAATTGAATTCGTTCCAGCAAACCCTGACGCAGTTAATGATTTCCTGGCAAAAAATTACAAAGGCTTTGTCGTAAACAAGCTTGATAGAAAAGACTCAGAAAGATACATCCTGCATCCAGCAGCCTTGGCATTAGCATCATATTCAGGTATGCCTCTTAGCGAATTAAAGAAGTATTGCGATGGAATTGAGCATTAATTCAAACTTTTCTCCCTATCGCTATTAAGCTCAACCCAAAAGGAGCCTTAACTAAACTTTCAAATAGCTTAAACAAAGGC
>CAZJEV010000036.1:0-9843 GCA_964545215.1 Candidatus Woesearchaeota archaeon | reverse complement strand
CTGCTCTTAAGCCTCTTTCTTGTCCTCCCCCGATTATAAGGGGCTTCAATTCCATGCCTTCTCCGGCATATAAGAAGCCAACTCCCTTTGGCCCGCCAATCTTATGCGCAGAAGCAGATAACAAATCAACATTCATTTCTTTAACATTAATCGGCAATTTCCCAAAGCCCTGCACAGCATCTGTATGAAAAATGACATTTTTACTTTTACATAATTCCCCAATTCTTTTCAGATCCTGTAAAACGCCAATTTCATTATTTACATGAATAATGGAAACTAATAAAGTGTTATTATTAATTTCTTTTTCCAGATAATTAATATCAACTATGCCTGCTTTAACAACTCTTGCTTCTGCTATTTTATATCCCTCTTTTTCCAATTCCATGCAGGGCTCATAAACAGAGCTGTGCTCAATACTTGATATTACAATTTTATTTTTCTTTTTTTCTTTATTTGCTCTTGCTATACCAAATAAAGCTAAATTGTTTGCCTCTGTCCCTCCCGATGTAAAAGTAATTTCCCATGGGTTTGCACCTATTTCTCGGGCAATTATCTTTTTAGCTTCTATTAATGCCTTTTGTGCTTTCTCACCCATTTCATGTCTTGAAGAAGGATTTCCATAATCTATTAAATAAAACTTATTCATTTCATTAACAACTTCCTTATAAACAGGTGTTGTAGAAGCATTATCAAGGTAAATTATTTTTCTCATATTCCTTAATATGGGTAAAGCTTTATAAATATCCTTATATCTAAAATATAATGATTTGGCTTTGGATTTTAATCGCCCTTGGAGTTTTGGTAATTTTGGCTTTCATAATTTATTACAACCGCTTCACAATATTGGAAAACAGGATTGATAATTCTTTATCACAAATTGATGTGCAATTAAAGAAAAGAGCAGATTTAGTTCCTAATTTATTAAATTCAGTAAAAGGCTATATGAAGCATGAAAAATCCTTAATAAAAGAGGTAACAGAAGCAAGAAAGCATTTAGTTGGAGCAAAGACACTTCCTGAAAGAGCAAAAGCAGGCGCGGAATTGCAGGCAGCTTTAAAATCAATCTTCGCAATAGCTGAAAATTATCCTAATTTAAAAGCAAATGAAAATTTCATTCAGCTTCAGAATGAATTATCGGCGATAGAAGATAAAATTGCATATGCAAGACAGCATTACAATGACTCTATACTTTCATACAACAACGGCGTTGAAACCTTCCCGGGAGTTTTCTTTGCAAATCTTTACAATAAAAAAGAAAAACAAATGCTCTCCATCCCGGCAGAGGAAAGAGCGGTTCCTAAAGTTGAATTTTAATTTTAAAAACAGAGAAAGTTTATATCTTTATTAGTAATTAAGATAAATGATGCAAAAAAGCAAAATTTATAAATACGGATTTAGATTTAGAGAAGCTGGCTTTCCCAATGCTTTTGAATTATCTCCTGATACGCAAGAGGCTACAATTGTTAGAGTAGAGCTTTATGGCGGCAAACTGCCTTACGATGTTCTATTGTATAGAAAAAATGGATTTCCCGAGCCAATAAGCCTTATTTTAAAAGATATAAATCCAGATAATTTAGGTAACAGATTTCCAAGAACTCTAAGTTGTTGCTGTAGAGAACATCTTGATTATATTCAAATGGTAACATGCTGTGAAAGAGAGGAGCTTCTTCAATTAAGAGAGCTTGAAAGAATCTTTGATGAACACCTCCGTTCATACAGAAGTTATTAATACACATCTTTAAATATTATTATTTCTTGCTCATAAAATGCCAGAGCGATTATCTTTTGAAGACCAAATTTCCAAAAATAAGATAAAATCAATAATTTTAATGGGTGTTATTGTAATTTTCTTTATCATTTTAGGCTACATTATCGCATCAATTTTAGACCCAAGTTATTTATTCATTATTATGAGTTTTTCAATTATAATTTCCTTGTCATACATATTAATAAGCTACTACAATTCAGCTAAAATTGCTCTCGCATCTGTAAATGCAAAGCCTGCTTCTCACACTCATCATAGGCAGTTGTTCCATGCAGTTGAATCAATGTCAATTGCATCAGGCCTATCAATGCCAAAAGTTTATGTAATGGAATCAGAGCAGATTAATGCATTTGCCTCTGGCAGAAACCCGGAAAATGCAGTTATTTGCGTAACATCAGGAGCTTTAAAAAAATTAAACAAGCAGGAATTAGAAGGCGTTATTGCGCATGAAATGTCTCATATAGCTAATTTTGACATCCGCTTCATGACCTTAACAGCAGTTTTAGTTGGCATGGTCTCAATTCTTGCAGAGATATTTTTGAGAAGTATGTGGTTTTCATCAGGAAGGAATAGAGAAGGCAGGGCAGGAGCTATTCTATTAATTTTAGGAATTTTATTTGCAATTCTTGCTCCAATTGTTGCACAATTGGTCTCCCTGGCTATTTCCAGAAAAAGAGAATTTACTGCAGACGCAACCGGAGTCAAATTTACCCGCTATCCTCCTGGTCTTGCCTCTGCCCTTAAAAAAATAAAAAACGAGCACATTGAAAGTCAAGATAAGCATCATTATGCTAAAGCTATGGCTCCTTTATTCATAGCAAACCCTTTCTCCAGAAAAACCCTTCAAAATATCTTCTCAACTCATCCAGATATTGAACTTCGCATTGAACTCCTTAACCAAATGTAGATTTCATAATCCTCGAACTTTTTCCTCTCTCTAAATATGGTTTTAGACCAGCTTCCTTATACAATTCAGATACTTTTACTATATTCCATATGTTTTTTATTCCAAAATGCTTTCCAATTTCAAAGCCAGAAGGGTATTTTTTGCCATTTTTTATTTCTTCCAATATAAATTTCTTAAAATCTTCCTTCCATAAATTAATACATTCTTTATCTGGATTTTTGGCTCTTGGTCCTCCCATATTCTTTGTTGGTGGTGCTATCCTAAGTATTTTGTATATTTCAAATAAACTGCCAAAATAAGAGTATAAGTTAACATTTAAATCTCTTTGGATATCCAAATAAGAAGGCTTCATCCTAAATATTTTATATTTATTGTAGACATAATCTAAAATTTTTTGCTTTGTAATCTTCTTTGTTGCATTTTCTAAGTTAATTGAAGTATTTCTTATATAATTTAATCTATCTAAATCTTTTCTATTTTTTATAACCTTTATTAAATCTCTGTATTTAATTATACTTATAAAATCTGGTACTTTTAGCATTTCTATTAAATCTGAAGTAGATATCATCATTACCTTGCTTAGATTCTCTTTTCTTGCAAATCTTTCACATTGTTTTATATTCCTGTTTTTTATCTTCTCAAATTTATTATATGCTTTGAGTTCAATTCCAATTCTTTTTTCTTTTTTTCTAGCGACTATATCAATTCCTCTTTGTCTTACATTTCTAGCTTCGATTAATTCCAACCCAAACTTATCTAAGTTCTTTATTATTAACTTGAGCAAAATATCAGCTTTTTCTGATTTAATACTTTGGTTTGCGGCAAGTTTGTATTTTAAACCTGCTTTTTCATAAAGTTCACCGATTTTAATATCAAGTCTTAAGTGAAAATTATTTTGTAATTCTCTCTTACTAGGAATATGTCCTTTCTCATATTCGTCTTTTATATATGCAATAATTTCTTTTAGTACTATTTCTTTTGATTTATTTGGTCTTTTTCTTTTATAGTATAGTAATCCGTAATTCACTTATTTACTAAAAAACTTGACTATTTATATTTTTCTACACTAAGACATTGATGAAAGAATAAAAAGACTGGAAATAATGTGATTATTTCATTAATCTATAAGCTTCAAAAGACAAATATCCCGCAATTACTAATGCAATCCAGGAAAGCCACATCGGGACATTAAATGCTGAGATTTGCGCATCCCAGTTAAATATTATCCTCAACAAATGCAATATTGCTATTATTAAAAAAATTATTCCGATAATGCCAAAGTAAGTCTTTTCTTTTATAAAAATAATTTTATGCATTTTATCTCTATTTTATTGCCAGACGGCCAATATTCCTCCTCCTATTGCAATGACAATTAAATGATGCGCCGCATTTAACAAAAATAACTTAAATGATTTTCCTCCCCATAAAAAATCATTTAACAATATCGGAATAATAAATCCAAGCCATGCCAGGATTCCTGTTCCCATTCCAGAAATAAACCTGCTTACCCCGGCATAATTAATAAATATCGCTAATACATACATCCCAATTAAAGTCATTACAAAAGCCCAGAAATAGCTTTTCGCAATTCCGGATTTTTTCATCTTATCAATCTGCGAAGATGAAATTCCAGATAATCTCATCCATAAATTGCCAAAAAGCAAAGGCGAATACCATAATGCTCCTATAAGCATGCCTATCACACCAGAAACCAAAACAGCCCAATAATTAACATCAAATACCACCATAAACCTTAATAGAAAATATAGTTTATAAGTGTTTCTTGTTCGGTTAAGAACGATTAAACTTAGCCATATAATCTATCCTGCGGATTGCTTCGCAACTTGAAAATCTTGGACTTCGTTTCGTTTAAGCCATTCTCAAAACTCTACGCCTTCGGCGTCTAATCATGCTTAACCAAAATCGCCGAAAGTAAAAAACAGAATTTAGGATTTGCTTGACCCAGATCACCCGCCCCAAGTTAGCGCTTCGCGAAGTAAATGATAATTGAAAATGGGAAGGTGTCTAAAAAATATCTACTAATTATTCTCTCCTGATAACTCCGATAGTATAATCTCCAGAGTATCCTCTACCACCACAAAAATTTCTACCATCTATCTCTAATAAGCTAGGACTAATTTTTAAAGAAACAAATGTATAACAAGGAAGTTGTTCATAATTATATTCTGGACTAGGAAGATTTATATAAATTCTTCTTACAAGGCTATCTTCTTCACCTAGTGGTCTGGGAAATCCTGTTCTTTGGTTTAAATTTTTTCCCAAAATCAACCCGAAACGATTGTCGCCTTTAATATTACTCCCAGTGAAAAAATTTTTTCTTGAAAGATATCTTATTGTTTCATCTTCGTTATAATGAATATCACCTATTTTTTTCTTTAGAGATTGTCTTAGAACTTTTTCTTTTGGGCGTTCTCTTCTAAATTTAGCAGGGTCATAAGCATATATTCCTTCCTTAGTTGCTAGTACCCTAGTAAAACTTAGAACACCATTCCAATTAGAAAAAGCAGTTTTGATTAAGTTTGCATTTGAATCTTCTGAGTGATCTTTTAAATGTATCAGTGCTTTTCTTGCTAAACAGAATAATTCCATAATTGTAGGAGCTGTTAAATGCTTAGTTCTAAGCTTTTGTTCTAATTTTTTAGGATCCATTGGACCAATTAGTGAATCACTAAAGATTACTATTCTGTCTTCGCAATTCACATGGTACTCCGTTCTTATCCAATTCATAAAAGGAAATAGCCAAAGCATATTTTTAAATCTTTCTTATAGATACTATTATTAAGTTACTATAAATGGCACACCTTTTCACGTAAGTATAAAGCTACTCGATAACTAATTCTTCAGAACATTCAACATCTCATTGTAAGTATATTTTCCTTGATGTTTCCACGTTTCTCTATGGGTTTGAATAATCGCATATTGCTTAGTTCCTTCTCTTGTTCTATGTCCTCCGAGTATTTTTCTCCACCCAATAGAACCCCTAATTTTTCTCTCACAAAGATTATTATCTAAACTTATTCCTTCAATTTCTATTGCAGTCAACCAATGATTTCTATAAGCCTTTAATCTGTTATCGATAATACTTTGTGCTTCCTTACACCAATGTCTATAATTTATTATTTCATTTAATTTTACTTCAATTCTCCTTGAAGTCTTGCAAATCTTTATAAATATATTCTCCTTATCCTTACATAAATCATGAAAAACAAAATGACCTTTGCGTTAATGTTAATGTTTGCACTTCTGGTTTTTCCAATTGTAAGTGCAGATGTAATTATTGATATGGTTGATGAAAGTTCTGGAGTAGTTTTTGATAGGCCTTTAGATATAGAATTAAAAGATGCGATTGTAAATATTTCTGTTAATGAATATGGAAAAGGCACATTAACTGCAACTTTTGAAATTATGTCAAAAGAAGCAGAAGAAGTTAATGCTAGATTGTATTTGAAAGCAAAAGGAAAAAGTTGTTATGGAGAATGTAAAGATGTAGATGTTACAGAATACACAACAAAGATTAAAATGTATTACAAACCAGATGAAGAATATAAAAGACTTAATCCATATGCTTCAAACAAAGATGTTCCCTTAACAAAAAGCGAAGGTGGACAAAGTTATGTTATTGAACAAGATGAAACTCTTGTTATTGAAAATGAAGAAGGAAAATTTGCAGGAACGAGAGAATTTAATTTAGTTCCTGAAGAAACTTTAGTTGTAGAAATTGAACAAGATATAACTCTTCCTTTTGAGTATTATTTAGATAGTTTGTCTACTTTCTCAAAAGTAGACCACGAGAAAATAACAATTAAGGGAGATAGTTTAAATGTTCAATTCAATGATAAATATCCAGTTAAAAAAATTTCAGAAAACGAGTGGGTTTGGGAATATGATAATATGAATACAAAAGACCAAAACTTAAAGGATGTTTTGGTAATTTCCAGTGTAGATTCTCCAGAGCCTGAACCTCAAAAATCGTTCTTTCAAAAAATTATAGATTGGTTTAGAAATCTTTTTAGGTAAATTCTTCTTTTAGAAAAAGAAGCAAAAAGGGTGAGCACAGCCGAAAGAATTAAAAACTTGACTTCTTTATAGAAAATATGGAAGAAATGATAAAAATACCAAAGGATGAATACGAAAGAATGAAAGCGCAATTAGCTATGCTTAGAGAGTTGGAAAAGATAGATTTTGATTTGTTAAGACAATTTAAGAATAGCTTAGAAGATATAAAAGCTGGCAGAGTGAGAAGAGTTGCTTAACCTCCTCTGATTAATTTTTCTAAATATTCTCTGTATTCATCAAAATATTTTACTATGTGATTTATCGTTGTATGTTGATCTTTCTTTCCACCTAATGCAACAATCAAGACTGCTTGTAAGTCATCATAGACTAAAAAATAAACTCTTTTTTCTTTTATTCTCTTTTCTCTAAGATTCCTATATCTTAACTGATCACTAGTATAAGGATTGTCTCTAATCTTGAAAAACATTTTTTGGATAATATCTTGGTTTCCCCCTGGTAATTTCTCAACTTCTTTATCAAAACTTTCAGTAGTGTAAACTGCGTAAGTCATGGATGTTAACGGCAAACCCTGTATAAATAACTTCTTTTTTGTAAAAAGAAGCAAAAAAGCGGGCGGGCAACTCTCAAATACAACATTCCCACTATCCACAGATTTTAAACTATAACAAAATTGCCGACAATTACATTCAATATCAAATTTTTTGTGAAAACTATCCCTTTCGGGAGCCTTCGTGGCTAGCTCGTGCACATTCGTGTCACTTAATCTCCACTAAAAGGTAAATCTCTCAATTATTTCATAATCATTTTTTGCGTAAAAATTAGAATTTACTGCAAGTCTCGGATTATAAGTATATCATAGAATTAAAACTATTCATTTGCCGGGTATGTTTCTACTATTATCTGTGAAAGAGGGTTTGATATTCTCTTGCTTACAGAAAGAAGTTCAACGCCAATGACATTTCCATCTTTATCAAGGTTCAATATTGTTTTTGGGTCTACAATTTTTGCCTTGCTAAACTTTTCATCTGTAAGCTTAATATACATTGCGTCGGCTTCCTTGTCATATGTTACTTTCATAATGGATATACGGTAATCACTTTTATATAACTTTGCTTTTCATACACGACTTCAATTGTGCCCTGTGCTGTTTTCTTTTGGGCATAATATAATTCATCAATCTTTCTTGTATTTTCGGGGTATTTTACAGTGTTGATTACCTCATCCTCGCTGATGCCCCTTTCTTCCATTTGCTCTTTCACATGCCTGGTTAAGACAATTTTCATCCAGTAAGGTATAGTGATGCTACGATATAAACTTTTCTTACTATTGTTCCTCAACTTCGGCTAGCAAAAAAACTTCTTATAACTGGCCAACGAAAAACCAACAAAATGCTTCGCACTTTACATAACAAAGGATAAAAGGTTCGCTTCGCTCTCCTAAATTTTTCTATTATTATGGGAGTTCCTAATCTTTCGGATAATTTGTCGGCTTCGCCGAAATATTAATAATAATGTTTAAAAACATTAATTTCCTTAAATTTTTATGTGGAATGAAATAATTATTTTTTTAGTTTTAGAATTTGTTTTAGCTACAAGCGTTTCTTTTTGGTTAAGGGGAAGCATGAATGTTCGTAAATTTTGGGTTTATCTTGACGAGGCGATAGGTTTCATTTTTATTTTTGGATTAATCTTTTTAATTTCTAAATTTGGTTCTTTTGATTTTATCAATGCTTTAATTGAATTTGTTTGGGCATCAATTTTAATTATTATATTATTTGTTGTATTTATTTTTGTTGTAGGAATTGAATTTGGGAATTTTCTAGAATCAGTATTTAGAAACCCAAAAAGGAAGAAATAATTAACTTTATAAATAATATATTCTTTAAATGTTTATGGAGAAATTTAAAAAATTTTTGTAGTTAATTTAGTCTTTTCTGTATTATTGATAATTCTTTTATTATTTAGCTCTACTGATGCTTTTAGATTCATGACAGGAATTTTTGAAGCATTATTTGTGATCATCTTTTATTTAAGCTTTTTAATCCCTTTCATAAATTTAATCTTACTTTTTCTTTGGTTCAGAAAAGAGAAGAAATTTATAAATCTGGCATATGCCGTAACAATATTGAGTTTTACTTACTTGGCTTTTGCACCTTCTTTGGGGTTTTTATCTAATATTATATTATTCCCCCTTTTCCCCTTTATTTCCTTAACAGTTTATGTATTAGTTGTATTAGTTGCTATTCTTTCTTTATATCCTTTAATTAGAGATTAATAAGCCATAAAAAACAACGGAACTCCCCCTTCAAATAAAACCAGAGACGGCGACAATCTCAAATGTTCCCACTATCCACAGATTTTAAACTGAAATAAAAATTGCCGACAATTACATGAAATATCAAATTTTTTGTGAAAACTATCCTTCTCGGGAGTCTTCGTGACTGGCCAGAGCACATTCGTGTCACTTAATCTCCACTAAAAGGCATATTCCTTGATTTATGCTAAATCACTTTTCTCGTAAAAGACGGAATATGGCCTAACTTTCAAATTATTATTTAGAAGGAACGCTTATTTCTAGTGGAATGGACATCCCGAGCTGTTTTAGAATTCTCTTGAGAACTGCTTCTTTTGCTCTCTTCTTAAAGCTAAGAAAGCCTATACTTTTGATTTCATGTGTTTTTCTATCTTTAGTTACAAAAACGCCTTCGTCTATATCTTCAGTATATTCTGTTTCTGGAGGAACTCCGAAAGATATCTCTAGGAAATCCCCAAGTTCATCGTAATAAATATCTAATGTTTCATAATTTTTCATTGTATTGCTTTCACAAAATGTGATGATATTATAAAACCATTGCCGTTTAAGTATTTTGCTATCACTCTTAAAAATTTAAACGGAGAAGGCAGATTTTTGTAGTATTTATAATAATATTTAGTTTCATCTTCTTCTAAAGAATTAGTAATTTTATCTGGCTTCTCAAGAGTCTCTATTATCTTCTCTTTTTGCGAAGCTATTTCTGGGTGTCTTTTAACAATATGATGCCAATTAAAATCCGTCATTCTTAGCTTTCTTCCAGTCTTGTCAATCACTTCAAATTTAATGTTCATTGTAGAAATAACTGTTCTGATATTTTAAA
>CAZJEV010000035.1:8406-10049 GCA_964545215.1 Candidatus Woesearchaeota archaeon | reverse complement strand
TCTAAAGGAGAGATGCTTTCTGGAAAAGGGTGCAGCTCAAACCTGGAAGCAGATTTGGAGATTTATTCAAATAAAACAAAGCAAATAAGAGAATCCAGGGATTTAGCTGAAATCAGGCTATTGTCAAACGAAATAAGGAGGAAAAATGCACAGTTGTCTTGCAAATTGTTCTAAATGAAAAGGCAGAAAAAAGGGCAGATGAAGATTCAGGAAATGGCTTTTGTCTTAGTTGCAATAATGATATTTTTTGCAATTGTATCATTATTTTATATCAATTACAGGATTTCAGGGTTAAGACAGGGAGTTGAAGAGCAAAGAAGCGATGAAGCCATGGAAATTGTAAGAAAGATAGCTTCAAGCCCTGAATTCTCTCTTAATAAGGAATGCGAGAGCTGTGTAGACATGGATAAGACTTTGGTTTTGAAAGAAAATAAGAATTACCAGAATTTCTGGGATTTAGATTATTTAAGGATAGAGGTTATATATCCTGAAAAACCTAAAAGAGAATGCGTAAGAGGCAATTATCCTGAATGCTCTGGAATAACATTAGTTAATAAAACAAAAGAATTTGGAACAGCTATGAGTGCTTTTGCGGCTTTATGCCGGAATGAGAACAAAGAAATAAAGTGCGAGCTCGGCAAGATTTATGCTGCGGGGAAGGTGCTGAAATGAAGTTATATCTTGTAAGACATGCAAAATCAAGAAGAAATGCAGGTATTTTTGATGATAGTGATAGTATTTTAACTGAAGATGGAAAAGAGCAGGCCAGAAGGTTAGGAAAATACTTTCATGATAAAAAAATTAATATTGTTATATGCAGTAAATTAAAAAGGGCCAAAGAAACCCTTAAGGAAATTCTATTAATTTTGGGAAAGACTAAAATAATATATACAAATGAAATAAGAGAGCATTTATTTAAATTAAAAATAAAGAAAGTTGCTGATAGCCCTGAAATATACGCAGACATCGCTGTCTTTTTGAAAAATCATGATAACTGCATTGTTTTTATATCTGTGGATGATAAACAATACTCTAATTTTGAAAGGTTTGTTGAAGTAATTAATGGTAAAACTACTAAAAAAGTCAAAGAAAGCAAACTAAAAAAAGATTCAAGGGAGTACAAAATTAGCTTAGTCCTTGATACCCTGCTAAATATAGAGAGGTTAAAATGCCAATAGTTACAAGAAAACTAAGCGATAGGGTAAGCGCGTCCGTCAATCCTACTAACCGCATCATCGCAAAGCGAGCACGGGATTCGTCAGGTCGCATTCCCCTATACACTACTACCGCGACTATGAATATAAACTTTTCGGTTAAGTTGTTTTATATAACAGGAGGTTTGAAATGATAATAAGAGCAGCTAATTCAAAAGATATTAATAGTTTAGAAAATATAAGTAAACTGGCTCATAAAGAGTTTAGATACTGGACTTTTGAAAGTAAAAAAGTATTCAAAAAAATATTGCAAAAACATAATGAAGGCATATATATCGCTGAAGTGGATGGAAAAATTGTCGGTTACTTGCATTACGAGTATGTTAAAGAGAAAAGAAGATTATGGATAGAAGATATCTATATCGGAAAAGAATATAGAAAGAAAAAGATAGCTAAAGAGCTTATAAAAAACCTTTCCACTAGATGGAA
>CAZJEV010000035.1:0-8396 GCA_964545215.1 Candidatus Woesearchaeota archaeon | reverse complement strand
AAAAAGAAAGATGGAAAAAAATAAGATTTATCAGTATAGTTTTATTGACAGCGGATAGAAATTTTGAGATATTTAAGAAGCCTGGCTTCAAAAAAACTATGAATTATATGGAGTATCAAGATGATAAGTAAAAAAGGCCAGGAAGAGATTGTAGGTTTTGTTATGATAGTCGTAGTAGTGGCGGTTTTGGGGCTGATATTCTTGGTTATTTCATTGAGAAATGGAGAGGAAATAGAAAGGGAAAGTAGGGATGTAAGATTATTTCTTGAAAGCGCCGGGGAGTTGACTTTAGAATGCTCTGGGAACGGGGGTGAAAATACAAGAAAGATGCTTATAGAATGCTATAATAAAGAGCAATGTGAGTCTGGAAAGAAAGCGTGCGAAGTATTAAAAAGAAGTCTGGAGGAAAGCATAGAAGCTGGATTCCAATATGGGCATGAAAATGCTGTAAAGGGTTATGAATTCAACGCTAGCTATTCAAGAAATTCTTCTAAATCCGGGGAAGAAGTTTTATTTATAAGCAAGGGAAATTGCTCATCCGGGATAAAGAGCGGAGCTGAAGAGTTTATTTCAGCTTCTTTAGGAGTAATAAGCTATTCGCTTGAGTTGTGTTATTAATTGCATAAAATTAAATTAGGAATTCCAGAAAAATGCTTTTTATTTCCTGTTTTAAAAGCAAAGCCATTATTTAAGGAAATTACGCCTATTAATAAGTCTCTAAAATCAGTTGCATTGCCAGAACTCTCTAAATTTATCAGAATTCTGGCTGATGATTCAGCTGACTCTGTTGAGAAAGATAATATTTTAATTCTTCTTTGAAGGTCCTGGACAGCTAAGAGATTTTTTTCAGATGATGAATGAAATGCCCCGTAATAAAGCTCAAAAATATTTATTATAGTTGTTGCAAGAGCATCTTTTACTTCGTGCTCTTTTATAAAATCCAGGGCTTCTTTCTTATTCCTAAGAAAATCTATTAAAACATTAGTATCTAAACAGATATTTTCCACTTTTTCCATCCTTCTGAAAGCTTTTTGTATATTGTTTCAGCTTCTTTGTCAGACATTTCCCAGCTTCCAGCCAAGTCGCTAATCTTTTCTCTTTTCATCATCTTTATTGCTTTATCTATTGAAACAGGCTTTCCTTCCTGTTTCTGCATTTCACCAGCTAGCTGAATTAGCCACTTATAATTTTCTTCACTTATTTTAATAGTTTTATTTATCATATACTTTATCTACTTAGTAGTATAAGTAGTATTTAAATCTTTTTAGAGCTTTATATTAACAGTAACTTTATCTATTGCTAATATGGGCTTTAATCTTGCTCTTTTTCCAGTTTTTTCAGCAACCATGTCTATAAACCCGAATCTTTCTAAAAGATGAATATCTTCTTTAACAGATTTGAAGTCTCTTTGAAGGATTTTAGCAAGCTCATAAATTGAGCCGGGTTTTTTACTTTTTATAATGTGGAGCATCCTGGCTTTCTCGTTGCTTAATACCTTTCTCAGGGCTGAAAGACCTTCAAAATCGTAAACTGGCTCACTGGTAAATTTTTTGAAGAAGGCTGTAAACGCGCCACCTTCTTCTATAATAGTTATATCGCGAATCTTTGATTTTTTTGCCATTTTTATCGTTGGTATTTATCTGTTTAAATAATACATATAAATGTAATATAAGTGATATATTTATATGTTTCTATCTTACATATATGTCTAAAAAAACAATATATTAATATTTAGGCTAAAAATACGGTAAAATAAAAAGAAAAAAAGAAATGTATTTCTTTAGAGTGGCAGCGAAAACTATATAAAGTCTTTAATGTCTATCTAAAATACTGCCCAGGATTAGGAAAAAAGGGGAGAAAGATTTTTAAAGGAAGATTAATAGATAAGATTACTCTTCGTATGAAGAGCTGGCCCAAGTAGTGGACCATATAAAAATGGAACTTGTGTCAGAGGGTAGCATCCCTATAGCTACATGCTCAACACAACCCGGCGAGTTGCTGAATAAAAGCAACTTCCTCTAAGGGAAGCCCTGCGGGGCTGCCAATTTATAGAGCTGAAAGGAGGTATAAAAAATGATATTTAATTTTAAAAAGATAGCATCAGTGCTTACAAGCACGGTTATGATTAGTTCTACAATTGCTCTGGCTGCAGCAGCTAATTTCCCTGCGCCATTCGTGCAAAGTGGAAGCGCAAATGTTGCTGTTGTCTACGGACAAGCAGCAGCTAACTCAGATATATTTGCTGTTTCAGATATAACAAGGCAATTGCAGTTAGAGCTTGCAAAGCAAACAGCCCCGGCTGGCGCTAAAACAGGTTCAGGATTAACAGTCTCTGCAGGAGCAGACTTCGTAAAGCTCTCAAAGCCAAGTGATAATCTTAATCTTGGAAATGACGTCTATGATGTTTTCGGAGCGACATTAAGTAATGACGATTTGCCGGACTTGCTTGTTGATGGAGTCTATTCAAACGACGAGAACACTGATTATGACTATGAGCAGACTATATCGTTTACTAATAATGTTCTTGTATTGAATTATTTCAAAAATTCAGACTATAAGGATAGCACACCTTCAGTAGGTATTAACTTGACAAATGACCAGGTTATTCTTAACTACACTCTTGATTTTACTGACGAGCCACAGTCTGATATTACAAGCAGTGACATGGTAGACTTTGAGACAACTACAATAAAGTTTCTTGAAAAAGAATATTACATCTCTGACGCGGATAATATCTCTGCGACTGGAACTGGAACATGGACTCTTCTTGACACTGCGAATACCGCTATTGTCAAAGAAGGAGAAACTACAACTGTGAATGTTGGAGATAAATCATATAATGTTGCAATAAGCTTTATCAGCACAACAGAAGTCAAGCTTGATGTAAATGGCGAAGTTACAAACAGCCTTGCAGAAGGCGGAACTTTCAAATTAAAGGATGGGACTTATGTAGGCATAAAGGATATCTTAGCAAGAGATGTCGCTGGAACTACTGCAAGTGTTGAATTCAGCCTTGGCTCTGGAAAACTTGAATTAAGAGGAGGACAGGGCATTAAGATGAATGACGACACAATTTCAGAAGTTACAACTGAATTTGGACTTGGAAGTGCTGGAACAGGAGGAAGAGAGTCAATTGATAGAATAAATCTTGTCTGGAGAGCAAAAGATAACACTTTCTTGACTCCTGAAACTGAATTAGCAATGCCTGGATTTGCAAATCTTAAATTCAGCATGAGCAAGTTTATTGGAGGAGGAGAAGTGACAAAAGTAAAGGATGGATCATCATCTTATCTGCAGATTGAAACAGAAATTAAAGATGGAGCCGTAACAATTCCTATTTTATATGCTGATACAAGCGGCAACTTTGTAGGTATTGGTAAGGATTCAGATAATAAACTGTTTACAAACAACGAAACACAGGGTTATCCTTATGGAGTCAATAACAATACTTTCTTCAACTATTCTAGAGGCGATAGGACATTTGTAGGTTCCTGGAATACATCAACGGATGCAGAATCTTATTACTTGAAGTTCACAGACTTTGAGAATGATAATGGTGTCAATAAAACAACTGTTCAGAAGTTTTCCAATTCAGCTTGGGTAAATGCCTGCGGAGAAGACAAGAAAGCAGGGGATACATGCACTATTGGAAGTCTTACTTTGACTCTTAATAGCATCAGTCCGCATTCTGACAGAGCAGTTAACTTCTCTGGAAATGCTGGAAGTTCATTCAATAAGCTTTATACAAAGTCTGGATTGAGAATTGCGCTACCGTTTGCAGTGCAAAACTCTACAGATAATACTGCGAATGGAGCAATAACGTTTGGTGGAGATGTAGGAAACAGCTCTACGGGAAGAAATTCTACTCTCTTCACAATCTTCTTCAGAGGTGAAGACAGAAATGACAATCTTGGAGCTGGAACATTAGTCCATGCAAACTTATCTTCAAATGCAGATAATGAAGTTGAAGTAACTGGTCAGATATATACTGGCAGAGCGTTATTCACGAATCCTAGTGATAGCAATCATGATTTGAGCTATGTATATGATGATGTTGCCTTACTTTTTGAGAGAACAGGACAGTCATCAGATCAGAGAAAGCTTAAGCTTACTTATGGCGGAGGAGATTCATATGCAGACGTTATCTTAACAACTAAAGCTGCGAGTGTCAGTACTGGCGATAATGCTACTACAACTACAACAACTGCTACAGGAGTCAAAGAACTTGGCTCTGTTTCTGTATCAGATTCTGAAGCATCATCAGTTGCTTCAAGGAACTTGATAGTTGTTGGAGGAAGCTGTATAAACAGTGTTGCTGCAAGCTTGTTAGGAGGAGCTTACTGCGGAGCTGACTTTGAAAAAGCTACCGGAGTTGGAGCAGGTTCATTCCTTATCCAAACATTCTCCAGAACAGGCGGAACTACCGCTACATTAGTAGCAGGTTATCATGCAGGTGACACTACAAATGCTGCTAAGTATTTGTTAAACAATCCAGTTGATACAGCTGTTGGCAAGAAGTATAAGGGAACAACTGCCACAAGCGCAGCTCTTGTAACTACGAACAGCACTGCATAAGAAGGAAAAAATTTTTATTTTTTTTATTCCTTTTTTTATTTTTACTGAATAAGTTTTAGGCAGCAATATAGAATAATATGCCTGAAAGATTAGAAGGAAAATCTGCACCCCTTTTTTCTAAAAGAGCCCTTGGATATTTAGCAGCTATTTTAATTGGGGTTCAGCTATTGCAGCAACTTTGACTTTAGTTTTTGATGAGAATCTAATGTATTCTAATAAATTGCCTGAAAGTGTCAGGCTATATGATATTAACAAAGACGGCTATCTTTCAGAAAAAGAAATTATAACTTAGAACATAAATAATTGAACATTACTTTTATGTTCTCCGAATATAGCAACAGACTCAAATAATTGAGCAGTTTGTCTGTTGCTATAATTTAATGCTTAAGGACTCAGTCTTGAGAAAAAAACCAACTCTAACTTTATACAGCTGTTTCATATCTGGAAACCATCAAATATACTATAATAAAAGACATTAATCTTTTATCACGACAAAAAAATATCATTACTAATTGTCAGAAATAAAATATCAATTATCGTATGTAAAAACCATTGTTGGAGATAATTATCTGTTGTATTATATTGCAATTTTGGTAAATCACTTATGCCCCGCTCTATAGCTATCGTAAATTCTGATGATTAATATAATATTTGTTCAGAATTTCCGTGATAGATAATTCCAAAAACCTATACTAATCAAAGGAATTATCTATAATAATGATTAGCATAATGAACTGCACCTCTCAAGTGAGACAAATAGTCAAGCTAACAAACCTATAAAAATATCTGGCGCAAGCATTTTAAATGATGTTTTTCTATTTTCTCCATGCGAGGAATAGAAACCCAGGAAGAAATTAAGAAAAAGGAAAGAAGAAGGGCAAGGTTTTTTAGCATTTTCATGCTTTTAATTTTAGTAGGAAGCACAATTGGATTTGCGTTTTTTTACAGTCCAACAGGACAAAATCAAAAAAGCAATCAGGGAAATGCAAATCAAGAAGATGAAGAATTTTTTCAGTCTGGAAATGCGTGGAATGTTAATATTGGAGGAGAAATTTTTTCTTTTGCAAATAAGCCTTCTGAAGTCAGAGACATTGAGGTAGAAACAAGTTTTGTAATAGGAGATTATACCAACAGGCCACTTTATATAGATGCAAGCGAGGCAGCCTATATTGAGATAGGCTCAACCCTGGGCAGATACTCTGAAAGAACACAGAAGGCGTGCTATGACTCCTGCAATAACAGCGAATTGCCTGAAAAAAACTGCACAGAAAATCTTATTATATTAGAAAGTTCTCAGGAAAATAAGGTTTATCAAAATGACAGATGTATATTTATAGAAGGAGATATAAAAGCAGTAGATGCTTTCTTATTTAAAACTCTTGGCTTTGAGTAATTTAAATTTCATAAAGCTTAAATAGGAAGTTTTAAGCTATTATATATGGCAAGAAAAATAATTAAAAAAACTAAGAAAAAGGAAATTCTTTGGATAGTTTGTATTATGCTTGGCTTATTAGCTGTCTTGATTATACCGAATCTAATTTTTAGGAGCATTAATAAATTTGAATATCAAGGGCTTGCATTTACCAGAGAAAGATTTGGGGACATTCCTGTGTATCATTACTATTATTATTTCAACGATGACTTTAACCAATATTATAAATATAATTTATATTTGAGAAATGATCCAAGAAAGAATAATGTGCCTGTTTACGGCAAGATATCTTTTCCAGAGGGAGAGGCTGTTTATTTAAGCATAAACGGAACAGGTATTGCAGAGTGCAATAATAGTCTTAGGGATATAGCAACCCTTTCAAGCTTCTTAAACAGCAACATGATTAACGTGAGGGCCGGGACCCCTGATAAAGAAGAGGCTAAAATGAATAATTTAACTTATGTAACATGCGAGTCAAAACCAGAAAATCCGGTAATATTGATACAAAAAGGAGAAGAGACTTCAATTGAAAAAAATGGAAATTGCTATAGAATGGATATTAACCAATGCCGTCTCCTTGATGCTGTAGAGAAATTTGAAGTTCAGGCAATTTTAGATGCCAAGGAAAAAACATAAATTATACTTCAAAATATCTGATTATATTTATGATTTTCAATACAAATAAAATATAAATTTAATCGGCATTTAATTTATAAACCAGCTTTAATAAATAAAAACATGGTTTTTGTTGAGCTGATTGATTTTGTTCTGCATATTGACAGGTATATAGAAGTCATTATACAAAACTACGGAACTGCCGCTTATTTCATTTTATTTTTAATAATATTTTGCGAAACAGGTCTTGTAATAACTCCTTTTCTGCCCGGCGATTCGTTGTTATTCGTAACAGGAGCTTTTGCCGCAAAGGGGGCACTGAATGTGGGCCTTCTTTTTTTTATTCTTGTATTTGCAGCCGTTCTCGGAGATACATTAAATTATTCGATAGGAAATTATTTTGGAGAAAAAATATTCGCAAATTCAAGATTTTTCAGAAGGGAATATCTTGAAAAAACAAAGGAATTTTACAGAAAATACGGGGGGAAAACAATAATCGTTGCGCGTTTTCTGCCTATAATAAGAACATTTGCGCCTTTTGTTGCAGGCATAGGAAAAATGAATTATGTGCGATTTTTAAGCTTTAATGTTATAGGGGGGATTTTATGGGTTGGCTTATTTTTGTTCTCAGGATATTATTTCGGCAGAATACCTTTTGTTGAAAGAAACCTAACTTTATTCATTTTAATAATTATCTTAACATCTTTAATTCCTCCTTTTGTTGAATATATAAAAAAGAGGACTAAAAGAAGCGATAGAATTGCCAGCGCTTAATTATCTCCAACAATATTTTGTATTCTTCGCATCTTATTTATTTGAATCTTGATTTTCTTGCTTCTTTCAGCAGGTTTTTAATGTCGGTAAATCCTGGAATTGCCTTAATTTTAAAAATCTTGACATTTGCAAACCATATGGCAATAACAAAAATTGTGCTTCCTATATACCAAACAAATCTATGAGCTATATCAAAATATTGAAAGCCCTGAACAAAAAGAATGCTGAATATTATTATTCTGACAATATTTAATGCGAGAAAAGAGCCAAAAAGAAAAAATATGCCTTTTACTCTTTTTATTATTGGCATTGGTGTTGTTAAATTAAGTAAAAGGAGAAGATAATAAGCAGCGCCTGCAATGCAGGCTGGAATAAGGGAAATATGGCTTCCCTGGATGGATATTGTTGTTATATCAATTAAATATGAAGAAGGATAAAGAAGATTTAAAATAAAAAATGAGGGATATGAAGTTAAAGGCGTGAGATTATAATAAAGGATATTTAAAATAAAGGGAGATAAGGCAATTAGAATTAAATATCTGACTAAAATACCAAGAGCCTCTTTTTTCTTCATTCTTAAAGAAATGAAACGGGTTTAATAAGCTTTATCTTGCTTTACCTTAACTCAAGGGTATTTGTTCTGGCTTTTTGAGGGATTTTGTTTTCGTAGATTGTTATGTTTCCAAAAGCATCACCAACAACTATATCAGAATCTCCGTCTCCATCCATATCTCCAATAGCAACTGTTGGAATATCCTCAGTATGCTCAATATATCTTTGATGATTGGCTACTACTCCATAATTGGTAAAATCATATCTATTTGTCAAGTTAATTGGATCTGTACCAGAAATTCTTCTAGCAGGTTGTTCACAGCCTGTTGTTAATAGCCCTGCTAATGAGAAAGCTAAAAGAGGTCCGGTGAAATAATTTCTTAATTTATTAGTTATCATTTTATTTTAAAGTAATAAAGATAAATAACATTATCTTTTGGCAAGTATT
>CAZJEV010000034.1:0-10324 GCA_964545215.1 Candidatus Woesearchaeota archaeon | reverse complement strand
TCTGACAATTAGTAATGATATTTTTTTGTCGTGATAAAAAATTAATGTCTTTTACGATACTTTAATTGAAATTAATCTTTGACAAAAACTTTTTAGAATTAACCCTTCGCAAACTTTTTCAATTCATCCCCGTGAAGCCTTACAAGCTTCGCATCTCCTGTTTTAATATACCCAACATCAAATCTTTGAATGTCAAAGTTTTTTTCTAAAATATCTTTAAAAATTTTTAATGCGAATTTTATACCCTCTTCAACATTCATATCATCTTTGAAATCTTTTCTTAATATCTCTTTTATCTTTTCATCACTCTCTCCAATTGCATTCGCTTTGTATGCAAGGAAGTTCCCCGCGATATCAGAAGTGTATAAATAAGATTTTCCCATATTTACTCCTCCCAGAAGCATTGAAACTGCAAAAGGTCTTGCGCCGCCATACTGCGTGAACATCTGTTTCCTGTCTGCAATCATCCTTATTATTTCAATTGGGGGAATAGGAGAGCCGAATGTAACCCTGTGCTGCTGTGCCTGCACTTGCGCGTTTTCAATTAATATTCTCGCGTCAGATAAAATTCCGGCAGCAGTTGCGACAATGTGCTCATCAACCTCAAAAACCTTATTCATTGATTCAGGAGCAACTAATTTATCTCTTATTCTTCTGTCAGAAACTAGTAATATTCCATCCCTGCATACAAGGCCTATGCTTGAGCTTCCAAGCCTTACTGTCTTTTCTGCATATTCAACCTGCAACAAATGGCCATCTGGAGAAAACATAGTTGCTGCTCTGTCATAGCCCATTGCCTGATGCTGCATTTCTGTTGGTATATCCATTTTGAGAATGCCTCTTATGATTATAATATTTTCACAAAAGCAGGTATTTAAGCTTTACTGAAAAATCTTCACGCATTATTTTTTATTGCTCATCTTCATATTACCATTCTTCAGGATCAAATTCACCATAAAGCTCTCTTTCTCTCATTCTTGTAAATATAATAAATCTTCTGTATTTCCAACAATTTCTTTTCTTTTTATAATCAAGATGAAATTTAATCCTTGCTATTTCTCCTGCACCCAACAAAATTCCCGAAAAATAAGGATTTTTAGTAGCTAAAAAGAGAATAAAGCTGCCACAAAGCATGAGATTTGAGAGCAATTTATTTTTAACATATTTCTGTTTTTCCTCTCTTGCAAGTTTTTCTAAACTATTGTTTCTTGACAGAGAAAATTCAATCTCCCAATTTTCCTGAAAACGATAGAAATCTCTTGCTTCACTTCCAAAGAAATATTCTCCAACTATTTGTTTTAATCCCATATTTATCTCTAATTGAACAAGTTTTTAATATTTATTGTTGATAAATTTGAGCTCTTTTACTATGATATTCTAACAGATTTACATATCCATTCTTATATAGTTCATTTTGGTTGCCAATTTGCCTAATTAGCAATAATATGTTTTAATCGCAAAAATAATAATCTTTATATAACTTACTTTATTCCAGCATTTATGCCAAATGTAGAAGCAAGATTAAGGGTAAAAGGCAAGCAGTATGAAATTCTTGCTGACTTGGATGAAGCTTTAAAAGTAAAAGCAGGAAAAGGCTCTATTCAGTCAGCCTTGCAGTCTCCGCATGGAAATATTTACACAGACTGGAAAAAAGGCCAGACAGCTTCAAAAGCAGAATTAATGGACGCTTTTAATACTTTAGATACCCTGGAAATTGCAAAAAAAATTATTATTTCTGGGGAAGTCCAGAAAACCCAGGATTTCAGAGATGCAGAAAGAGAAAATAAAATCAAGCAAGTTCTCAATTTAATTATTAAAAATGCAGTTGACCAGCATGGCCGGCCTTACACAGAAGATAGATTAAAAAGAGCAATGGAAGAAGCACATATAATAATTGACAATCTTCCCGCAGAGCAGCAAATTTCATCCATTATAGAAAAATTAAAATCAGTAATTCCAATAAAGCTTGAAACAAAACGCATTAAATTAACAATTCCAGCCCAATATACCGGACAGGTTTATGGCTTATTAAAAGACTACAAAGAAAGCGAGGATTGGCTTGATAATGGCTCCTTACAAGCCATTATAAATATTCCTGCAGGAATGCAAATTGACTTTTACGAAAAATTAAATAACATCACCCATGGGGCCGTCATGAGCGAAGAAATTAAGGAATAGTATGGTTATTTATTAATTTTAATAAAGATATAATAATTGATATTACTGATAATATTAATACAATAATTGGTATGTAAGATCCAGCAAATGCTTCCATTGTAAAACCTATTATATCCCGATTGCTTCCTTCACTACAATTAAATAAATTACAATATATACCAGTTTCCATTAATAATGCCCCAAGAATAGATATTAAAATCAAAATCAAAGAAAAATCACTGACTTTATTCTTTTTTTAGTGTATTTGTTCCATATAAAAAGCAGGTAATAAATAAAAATAGAATTAAAAATATATAAAAATAATTATGATAAGGTAAAACAAAAAAGAGAGAAATCAGCAATATAATGCTAATGAATAAATAGCTCCATCTTGAAATAAATTTAAATCCCGGCATATCATCTCCCATTTTTATAAGAATTGCTTGACTAAATAAACCTTGCTAAAAGGTTTTTGTGTTAAGTAAGCCTTAATCTTAACATTAGTGCTCTTTTTGCAGAAATTTATTAATATAATATAATATTTTTTCTCTCATCTTAGAATTTATTGAAACTTCTTCTCCATAGCTTGTTGGTTTGCTCAATAATATTCCTTCTTTTTTCAATTCTTTGCCCATATCTTTAACTCTTCCCCTAATTTCAGGCGGGAAGCCCTTTGGAAGATTATCAATTGAAGTATGACTATGACTAAATTTTCCCATTCTGGTTAGTTTATGCAATATCTTGCCTTTTATTTCTTCATCTATCCACATGCTAAACTTATAGTCTATATAAGCATACTTTGAATAGTAAGATTTATATACTTTGCTATTTATTACGGAATAACATGGAAAAATCATTAATCTTAAGATTTTTTGGTGAGAGTCCTGTATTTAAAATCATAGATTTTTTAATTGACAATAAAGGTTTAGATTTAAGCAAAAAAGATATAATAGAAGGATCTGGAATTTCAAGAGCAGTATTTTTCAAATATTGGCCTCAAATTGAATCACAAGAACTCGTTTTAGTTACAAGGAAATTTGGAAAAACAAAGCTTTACATTTTAAATTCCAAAAACCCCCTTATAAAAAAGCTCCTTGAATTTGAATTTTTGCTTATAGGAAAGACATTGGACAAGCGCAAGATGATTGAACTGCAATCTATTTGAATTTCAAATTAGAAAAACAGTAATAGCTTAGCTTTCTGAAGTTCCGCCGATAAGAATTACCTATTTTTCGCTCTATTTTTGTTTTCACCGACGATAACTACTTTACAAAGCTAAGTAAATACGAAAAATTAAATAACATCACCCATGAAGCAGTCATAAGCGAAGAAATTAAGGGAAAAGTATAAATATAACTTATTATTGAGAATAAAACGGCATTAAACAAATTAATCCCCGGAGCGCTCTATTCTCATAGAATAGCAGAGCAGCACATCTTGAGGCAGAAAGTAAATGACCGAAATATAGGCATTCATACATATCCGGGAGATGTTACTGATTATGATGCAGGTTGGAAAAAAGCAGAGAATAAGGCAAGAGATATTCCTTTAGGCTTAGAGCCCATCCTGATAGGATAAACTTCGCTTAATTTATCTTCGGGATTCCTTATCTTTTGTCAGCCTTTGCGGATAGGCTCTTAGAAAGCCGTAAAATAGTTAGAGAATTAAAAGCCCTTGATTCAAAAAGAAGTTATGAATTAAGAGGAAGCTTATACACCGAAGAGATGCCAATTCGTCTTGAAGAGACAATTTTTGCAAATACTGATGAAGAAGCCAAAAAAATTGCAAGAAGAAAAGCCGGAGAATACAGGAATGTTGAATGATATGCTGTCGGCCTTTTTGTATTTAATAATAAAGGCAAGCAAATAGGGTACACATATGTAAGGGCCCGCAATAAATTTTACATAAAATCAAAAAAGCGAAATCGCAGAAAGATTTAAAAAGCCCATAAAATAATATTTCTTGTAAACATTAGAAACAAACAGGTAGAAAATTAAGATTATCTCCTGTTAAATTTATATTACAATTACAATGAGAAAAATTACAGAGCAGGCACACGAAGCCGAGGAAGATAATTCTAACGAAGGTCCTAAAAAAAGGAAGATAGTTATACCAGGAGAAGTTATAATTGCCGGAGAAGATTATCTTCCTGGAGAAGGGACAAGAAGAGAAGGCGAAAATATTGTAGCCTCAAGATTTGGCTTGGCTGAAGAGGCTGGCCGAATAGTAAAAGTAATCGCAATTACCGGAGCATTTATCCCAAGAAGAAATAATGTTATTTTAGGCAGAGTAATAAATATTACATTTAATGGATGGATAGTAGATATAGATTCAGCGTCTTCAGGATTCCTGCCCATAGATGAAAGCCCCAGATTTATCAGCAAAAATGAAATGGATCAGTTTTTAGCAATAGGAGATGTTGTTTCAGCTAAAATATGGTCTGTAAATTCCAGAGGAATTGACTTAACATTAAAAGGCAAAGGCCTTGGCAAATTAGAGGGGGGGTTTATTTTTCGTGTTAGTCCAAACAGAGTTCCGAGAGTTATTGGTAGAGAAGGAAGTATGATTAATTTAATCAAAGATAAAACAGGATGTAATATTACAGTTGGTCAGAATGGGTGGGTTTGGATATCAGGAAAAGACATTGATTCTGAAATAAAAGCCCGCCGCGCCATAGAATTTGTCACAGAAAAAGTCCATGTTGAAGGCTTAACAGAAAAAATGGAAGTTTGGTTTGAGGAAAATTAAAATGAAACTTAATTATAATTTGTCCAGATTAGAAAAATTAGAAAATCGCGTTTATCTTAAATTTATAAGAAGCAATAACTAAAATGACTCCAAAAGAAGCAAAAGAAAAAGAGCATAAAAGGCCGTCTGGAAGAGGTTTTACAGAGCTAAGGCCAATGACAGCAAAAGTCGGCGTTATTCCAAATGCAGACGGCTCAGCAATTTTTGCATTCGGAAATACAATTGCAATCGCCGCTGTTTACGGTCCAAGGCAATTGCATCCTCAACATATGCAGGATCCAGCAAAGGGCATTTTAAGGGTAAATTATGACCTTTTAAGCTTCTCAGTTGCCGATAGAAAAAAACCCGGCCCATCAAGAAGATCCCAGGAAATCTCCAAAATGACAGAATGGGCTTTATCTCCTGTTTTAGACTTAGAGAATTTTCCAAACACTGTAATTGATGTTCAGATTTATATTATTCAGGCAGATGCAGGAACAAGAACAGCCGGAATAAACGCGGCATCCTTGGCTTTGGCTCATGCCGGAATCCCGATGAAAAATTTAGTTTGTTCAGTCGCAGTTGGTAAGCAGGACAAAGAATTAATCGTAGATTTAGATAAAGAAGAAGAGGATTTTGAAGAAGGAGAAGGGGCAACAGACTTTCCTGTTGCGAAAATTGCAAATACAGATCAGTTTACACTTCTTCAATTAGACGGCAAGATACAGCCTGAAAGAGTCAAAGAAGTTATTGAACTGGCAAATGAATCATGCGATAAAATTTACGAAGTGCAGAAAAAAGCTCTTAAGGAGGCAATAGCATGATGATAGCAATATTAGGGGAAGTTGAACTTCTCGGGAAATCCGGGAGTGTCTTAAGATGAGTTCTATTGAATCTTCAAATTTGACAATATCAACTTTAAGAAAAATGTTCGCGGCCGGAAAAAGATTTGACGACAGGAAATTGCTGGATTGCAGGCCATTAAATATTGAATTTGATATTTCAAACAAGGCAGAAGGTTCGGCAAGAGTAAAATTAGGAAAAACAGAAGTTATAGTGGGGGTAAAAATGACTCTTGATAAGCCATATCCAGATTCTCCAGATAAAGGAAATTTAATGGTTTCAGGAGAATTATTGCCATTGGCTTCTCCAAGATTTGAAATGGGCCCTCCAAAATTTGATGCTATAGAATTGTCTCGTTTAGTTGACAGAGCCATCAGAGAATCTCACATGATAGAGCTTTCTAAGTTGGTAGTAAAAGAAGGCGAGAAAGTCTGGACAGTTATTATAGATATTTATCCTATAAATGACGATGGCAATTTAATAGACGCGGCAACTATCGGGGCAGTAGCTGCCTTGAAAAATACTATGATTCCGGAATTAGATAAAGATGATAATATAGATTATGAGAAAAAACCAGTGAAGAAACTTCCCTTATCAAAAGAAACCGCTCCAATTTCCATAACTTTCTATAAATTAGGAGACTCTCTTATTTTAGACCCGACACGGGAAGAGGAAGAGTCATGCGAAGTTAGAATTACTTTCGGCGCCTCACTTTGGAACAAGCAATATATGATTAATTCATGCCAAAAATCTGGAGAAACTCCCCTTTCAGAAGATGAAATTGAAAAGATAATGTCTATAATTCCAAAAAAATTTGATGAACTAAACGAAAAACTTAAAAAGTTTTTTTAAATTAACTTAATATCATGCAGCAAAAAAATCAAGAGCAAAATCAATTTACAAAATATGAAATTGCAAGAGTTATAGGAGCCAGGGCGTTACAAATTGCCATGGACGCGCCCCTTCTTATCAAGATTTCAGATGAAGAACTTAAAGAAATAAAATATGATACTATAAAGATAGCAGAAAAAGAATTCCAGGATGGCGTTCTTCCTATTGCAATTCACAGACCAAATCCTAAAAAAAGAAAGGAAAAGTTGGTCGCAGTTAAGGAAGACAAAGTTTCTGATGAGGAAATAGTGGCAAAAGAGCAGGAAGTTGAAAAAGAAATCGTAGAAACTGCCGAGGAGCTCGGCCTTGTGGAGCAGGAAGACACAGAATCAGAGCTTGAACCACCTTCTTCAACGAATGAAGAACAGTAAGCTTTATATATATATATTCTTAATAAATTCATGAATAATAAAGGTTCTGCTTTAAAAATTATTTTAGCAGTTGTTATCACTATTATTGTCGTAGTAGCTTTAATTATTGTTTGGGCTTTATGGTATAGCTCAGTTGATAAAGAAGTTGAAACTATTGGTATAATAGAAAGTGATTTTACTAAAAATTATAACTTATTTTCCACAGAATATCCCATATCTGATCCTATAGTTATTGAAAGTATTGCCGGCGTGCCCAGAGCATTAGAGGCTAATATTCTTGCTAAAAAATACATTGCAAATGCAGAGGCAAATGCCACGGAAATTGTTAAATTATCGGAAGAAGCCAAAGTTAAGTTCAAAGATGATAAACTTGAGTGGATTAACAAAGTAAACGGATGTTACAATAAAAGAATAGTAATGATGGATAATTATCAAGAAGTCTTATCAAATGAGGAGAAGCAATTAATATATCTGAATTACAGTTTTCAATTTGATTTAACATATCAAGAATTTACCTCTCTTCTTGCTTCTTACCTTCTTTATTCAAAGTCAAATGACAAACAAAATATAATAAAAACTTTAAATGAAATGAAGCCAAAAGTATTATTGATGAGAAGCCAATTGGAAAATATGAACAATGCCATATCCTTGTCTTCAGTTGGTAAGCTCATTGAGTGGACAAAAAAATATGATGAATTGATTGATTTAAGCATTAGATTTTGGAATGCTCAAACTTTAGAACAGGAACCCTTATCAAAACAAATTTTGCAAAAGGGAGTTGAAGCGGGCGCGTTGCTTAATGAAGGTTCAGCAAAATTGCCAGAAGAAGCTGATAGCTGGAAAATTACAAATGTAAAAAACAAGCAGGATATTGCAGGCAGAAGTGCAATAGAAGCAAACAATATTTGTAATGAAGCATATAGACTATATACTCAAATTTATCCTTCTGCCAATGCAGTAAATGGATAGATTATTGACCAAACACCTTAAAAACTTCATTCTTCTTTTTCCAGTATGCTGATAAAAAACCTCTCTGCCAGAAAAATCAAGGATTCCAGAGGATAGAATATCATAGAAGCATCATTTACCCAGACTAATAAAATTAAAAGAATTAAAGCCATTTTAAAGGAAGAGTTTATAAACATTATAACTTATTATAACTTATAATAAATTGTAATATGGTAGTCAATATAATAAAATTAGAAGAAAGAGATGACAGAATATTAAATATAGTCAAAGCTAAATATGGCTTTAAAAATAAAAGCGAAGCCATTGCTTTTCTTGCTAAGGTCTATGAAGAAAACTTTCTAGAGCCAGAGTTAAGGCCAGAATATATAAAGAAGCTTAATAAAATAATAAAAGGCAAGCATGGTAAAATTTTTAATTCTGTTGAAGAATTAAGAAATTATATAGAATCAAAAAATGTATAGATTTACATTCAGCAATAAATTAGAGAACATATTACTTAAGCTATCTAAAAAAGACAAGACTCTTTATATTCAATTAATAAAAAAGGTTCATGAAATTATTAACAATTACGATATTGAGCATTATAAAAATCTTAGATATTCAATGAAAGAATGTAAAAGAGTTCATATTGGTCATTTCGTTCTTGTCTTTGCTTTTGATAAGTCTAAAAATCTAATCTCTTTTGAAGACTTTGACCATCATGATAAAATCTACAAGAGATAAAAACCCAATCTTTATTAATTATCTAGTTCTAGCCTTTTAATGTTGATAAAAAAGATAAGTGCCAGAAAAATCAAGGATTCCCGCGGCGAAGATACAATAGAAGTATCTGTAAATGGCCAGAAAGCATCCTCTCCATCCGGGAAATCCAAGGGAAAATACGAAACTCCTTCTTATCATAACTCTCTGGCATGGAACATAAAAGCAATTAAGAAATTAAAAATACCCTCTCAAATAAATTCGTTTTATGACTTAATTTTGGTTGAAAAACTAATAAAAGAATCTTTTAATTTTAAAGATGCCAGGCAGTTCGGAGCAAATGCCCTTTTCGCTCTTGAGTCTGCTATCTTAAAAGCCTTGGCCAAGTCACAAAAAAAGCAATTATGGCAAATAATTAATCCCAAAGCAAAAAAACTTCCAATTCCGGTTGGAAATGCGATTGGAGGAGGTTTGCACTCTTCTGGAGAAGACCATCCTGATTTTCAGGAATTTCTTCTGATTCCAAAAGGAAAATCTCCTAAGGACAATATAAAGGTCATGCAATCAACTTACAAAAGCCTTAAGAAAATCTTAAAATCCAGAAAAATTAACGATGAAGGAGCATGGGAAACCAACTTAGATGAAGAAATTATATTAAGCATTCTAGAATCTTATAAAGATAAAATTAATATTGGCATAGATATAGCGGCTTCTTCCTTTTTCAAATCTGGATTTTACAATTATAAAAATAAGATTCTAACCAAAGAGCAGCAAATTAATTATATAAATGATTTAATAAACAGATATAATATTCTCTATATTGAAGACCCTTTGCAGGAAGAGGATTTTTCCGGATTTTCACAAATAATAAAAAAAGAAAATCATCTAATAACAGGAGATGATTTAACAGCCTCCCATATTGGCAGATTAAAGCAAGCAATAAAAAATCATTCAATTAACGCTATAATAATCAAGCCAAATCAAAACGGCTCTTTGCTTGAAATAAAAGAGCTTTTTGATATATGCAAGAAAAATAATATAAAGACAATTTTATCTCATCGCTCGGGCGAAACTCTTGACAATGCTCTGGCAGATTATGCTTTTGGATTTGGAGCCGATTATATCAAATGCGGTATTGCCACGAAGTGGCGTCAGGCCAAACTGAAAAGATTAATTGAAATTGAAAAAGGTTTGAAGTAATTATTATTTTATTAGTTTATTTTTATCAATTAATCTGACTATTAACCATGTTATCAACAATGGCAGAATGATGATAGTTAAGAAAAACCCCGCATCACTTTTTAAGAGTGCTGGATAAGATGTTCCAAAATCATCTACACTATGCAAGCAGGAAAGCACGTAATTGAGAGAGCAGACTGTTGGAAGATTGAAAGTTTTTATAGTGTTCTCATCTGCAGAGCTATATTCAACAGGAATAACTGGAAGCAGATTCAAAATATACCAAATTATCAGAAATATTACCACCGAAATAAGAATTTTCTTATATCTCATATGTTTTTTAAGCCGTTATACCAATTAAACTTATTTAATTTTTGGTGATTAGTGTAATTCGGCACTAAACTGCCCCCCTTACACATATATTACATAGCAATTTAAATAAATTGCTATCTCTATTGTTAAATCTAAATTCCATTTCTTTCAAATAG
>CAZJEV010000033.1:0-10328 GCA_964545215.1 Candidatus Woesearchaeota archaeon | reverse complement strand
TCAATCACTTCAAATTTAATGTTCATTGTAGAAATAACTGTTCTGATATTTTAAATATTTCTTTCTTAAACAGTCACTAAAACTTCGCTTAGCCTGAACGATTAAATGAACAGAAATTTTATTATATCCTGGGGTTTAGTAAATTTTATTAATATCATTTCTTTTTTACAAAGATGGGAACCTATACTCATTACCTATTAATGCACACCAAAAAAGAAAAAGAATTTATAAACATCACTCAAGAAGTTCAAAAATCAGTTCATGAATCAGAGATTAAAGAAGGTTTATGTCTTGTAAATTCAATGCACATAACTTCCTCAGTCTTTATAAATGACGAGGAATCAGGCTTAAAGCAAGATTTTATGGAATGGCTTGAGAAATTAGCTCCTAAGGGAAATTACAAGCATCATCAAACTGGAGAAGATAATGCAGATGCGCATTTAAAAAGAACAATAATGGGCCGAGAAGCTGTCATTGCAGTAACAAATGGAAAATTAGACCTGGGAAATTGGGAGCAAATCTTCTATGGAGAATTTGACGGCCAAAGAGACAAAAGAATTTTGATTAAAATAATCGGAGAATAATTATAGAAATGATTTTAACTTCTATTTTTTATAATAAATTATGAAATTAACAAAATCTTTCTTTAATAAAAGCACAGAGGAAGTGGCAAAAGTGCTTTTGGGATGCTGTTTAATGCATGAAACACATCTCGGGATAATCAAAGGAAAAATAGTTGAAACAGAGGCATATCTGCAGAATGATGAAGCAAGCCACTCCTTTTCCGGAAAAACAAAAAGAAATGAAGCCATGTTTGGCCCTCCTGGAAAAGCTTATGTCTATTTTACTTATGGAATGTACAATTGCTTTAATGTTGTTACTCAAAAGCGCGGGGTCGGTGAAGCGGTCCTTATTCGCGCACTTGAGCCCCTTTCAGGCATTGAAATAATGAAAAAGTTTAGAAGAGTTGATAATCTTAAGCAATTATGCGACGGTCCGGCAAAGCTTGTAATCGCTTTCGGTATTAATAGAGAGCATAACGGCTCTGATTTATTATCAGGAAAATTAAGAATTCTTCCAAAAAATAAAAATGAAAACTTTCAAATTCAAGCTTCAAAAAGAATAGGGATAACAAAAGCCCAAAATCATTTGCTAAGATTTTACATCGCAGGAAATGGATTTGTTTCAAAAAGATAAGATAATTTTATTAAAAAACAAACAGCAAAGTATTTAAACTACTTTGTATTATAAAAAACATGTTAAAGAAGAGGGTGATTACAATGCATTCTTGGAATAAAAAGACTAATTTTAGCGTGAGAGATCTTACTTGTTATAATCTTGTGTTTATTTCTTTGCTCTGCAAGTAAATCAAAATTAAATCTCTTGCTTTCTTGCACCAATTCTAACATGACATTAAAAATAAAATCTCTGGCTTCTGAAACAATTTTTATAGATGAGGAAAGTTTTTCTGTTGTTTTGTTGCTCTCAAGTAATAGAATATCAAATTCGTTAAAAGAAGAAATAAGATTATTCGCAAAAAGAAATTCATTGGCAAAAAGAAATTCTGTAAATGAATGCTGCCCCAGATGCCTTAAAGCCCATTTAATCAAGCATGCAAAGCAAAGCCCGGATTTGCTTCAGGCACTTTTAGTTGAAGAGTTTATTCCGTTTGAAGCCGGTCATCACGGCTATTACATGGACGCGGAGGAGGTGATAAAAATATAATTATATTTTTATAGTTAGCAAATGAAATAATTGCAAATGAATTAATAGTTGATTTTATTCACAACTTTATTTAATTCCTTAATATCATTAATTATAAAGTCGCCTCGCGCCTTTAACAGCTCATTTCTTGGGCTCCATGAAACTTTATTTGCTATTAATACTGAAATGCATCCTACTTTCTTAGCTACCTTAGCATCTATTGCTCTATCTCCAGCATAAATAGTCTCATTGGAATCTATTCCTTTTTCACTTAATATCTCTTCAAATTCCTCCCGCTTCGTGATTTCAAACTCCGGCCATCCATGAATTTCATCAAATAATCCTGACTTTTCTTTCAAAACGCCCAGTATATATTTTTTTATATTATTAGAAATAATTATTTTTTCTATTTTTATCCATTTTAATTTTTCAATGTTCTTTACGAGCTTTATTTTGCCAGATTCTTTTACAAAATCCCCGTGTATTTTTCTTACTAGGCTATTAATTTCTTTTTTATCAATGCCAAATTGCTCCAAACCTTTCTTTAGAGGCTTGTCTCCAAACTTTCTTTTATATTCCTGATTTATTTTATACCCTCTTTTTTTCAAGTTTTTAGAAACAATGCCTAAAAGTTTTTCTTTGCTATCTGCTAATGTGCCATCAAAATCAAAAATAATTAGTTTTATCATTCTATTTGTTCTTGCTCATAAACCTTTTAATAAACTCTTTATGCTTGTCCCTGTCTATTATATTCTTTACTTTCCAAAGCTCATTTCCATAGCTCTCACTTTTTACTGCATTTGAAACCTTCCTATAGATTTTTCTCGTTATTAATATTTCAGATTTTGCCATCTCTGCAGCCTTTTTCGCGCCAATTGTGGCATTTCCAACAGATGTAAATTTGGCTTTTTCACCCATACTTTCTAAAATCATCTCTCCAGCATGAATGCCAATTCCATAGTCTATCTTCTGGGCATATTTTTTATTATGCTCATCAAAAATCTCCCTTACTACATTCGCAGTTCTAACTGCATTTAATTCTGTTTCTTTTTCTCCGCTTAAGCTTGGACTGAAAATCATGACCTTAAATTCGCCCTGCTCATAAACTCTTGCCTTGTTTCCTCTGGCAATATCAAGAGTCTTTGAAATTACATTTAATGCTTTGCTTTCAGATGTCAGATGTTCCGGAAGATTTTTTAATTTTAATGCTATGACTGAAACTTCTTCTTTGATGCCCTGCTCCTTTCCTACAATTGGCATTGCAGGATTTAATGTTGTGCTCTTCTCGTCGTTTCTAAGCATTCTTCCAATATATTTCTTTTTCTCTATTCTTTTGTAAGCTATAAATGATATCCCGGCAAGAATTAATATTATTATGCCCCAAATAACAAATTTATATATTCGCCCAATTTGTAGTCTGCTTAAATCTTTAATATTTACGGAGTCTCCAGTGAGATAGGCGCTTCCAAGCGGACTAAAATTGCCGCCTTCAGAAATTTTTATTGGATAATTCCCATTCGGAGCAATTAATTTTAATATTTTTGTCTCCCCAACTTCTAAATTAACTTCCTTGCTTATCGTGATTCCCCCGATATCTATTTCAAGAATTTCTTCATAAGGTACATTTCCAAGATTTGTGATTATCAGTGTATCATTAAATAATTCAAATGATGCTTCTTCCTTTCTTTCAATATTAAATGCTTTTTCGTTCTTTAAATTCTGATATACTGCGGAGCTTTTCCATACTCCCGGACTTGCATTTTTTGGAATTTTCAAAATATTTATTTCCCCTGCTTTAATTCTATCTTCAAAAAATGCTTTATTATCAGGTTTTATTATTTTAAAATCAACATTCTGCTTTGCATCCTCTCCGGCCTGATCTTTTAAAAGGATAACATAAACAAAATCCATCCCAGGGATAATATTCATTTTTTCAACTGCAATTTCAACTTCTTTGATTATTTGGGGAATTTGAAAAGCCAGGCTCTCTCTTCCTTCATTAGTTATCATTCCAGAACTATCTTTTTCATAAGCATAAACATCCAAACTATAATTTCTTGACGGAGCATTTTCAGGAATGCTTACATTAACCTGGAATTTTCCATTTTGAACAAGTGTTGTAATGCTTATATTTAGGTTATGAATAGTTACTTCTGCAAAACCTTCTATGTTTTTCCCATTCACATTCTGTGCTTTCCCAGAAACAGGCATCTTTGAGCCAGGATTAAACAAGCTTCCAATTAAATCAATATTTACATTTGCCTCGTTGCTTAACTCAAATTTCTGGCTTTCTGCATTGTCGCCTCCATAGCTCGCTTTTATTGTACAGCTTCCCGTATAGTCTAATATTAAAAATCTGTCAAGTTTTGCAGATATAGTAATTTGCTTTTGCTGTCCCGCCTTTAAATTATAAGAGCTTTTATATATTTCAGTCTCCCCGCCAGGACAGGATATTTTCGCACTGAAAAAATCATTAACATTTGCTCTTGGCGATAAAGTGGCATTTATTGCAAATTCATCGCCCCAATTATATAACGGTTTTAATTGTCCAAGAAATATTTCTGCGCTGGCTAAAGGAAAAATGTTCATTACTATAACTAATGCTATAAATCCTGTCAATAAACCTCTTTTGTCCATGCCCCTTTATAATTAAAATCATATATAAATCTTTTTCTAAACATCCTCCAATCCACCGAAGATTTCTTGTAACTTCTATTAAGTAAGTACAATAGAAAGATTTAAATACATTTGTCTTTGCATTATTTTATGAAAGCTAAAAGAGATAGAGAATACTTGCAAAGAAAATTAAGTAAGCATAAGACTCCAGATGAATATGCTGCATGGAAGAAAAGGCTTGATAGCGAGATTCCTAAAGTGCAAAAATATTTTGATAAAACAAAAAGAATAAAAAGAAAAATCTTCCAATATATGGGAGAAGCAATAGCAGTTAGTATTTTAGTATATGGATTATATCAAGGATGCAAATATGTTTCCGGGAAAATTGAGAGAGTGATTGAAAATGATGTAATCGCCCTGGAAAAAAATGCATCTAACATTATTAATTTAAGGTCATTAAATCAACTGCCCTCTGATTATGCAGGCATAGAAGCGCAAATAATTAATGACGAGATAAACAAGCTATATAATGATAATACAATCAATATAAATAGATTTACTGGCAGATTGGAAAAAATAAAACATGATTTAAAGGGAAATGGCCTTCTCTATAGGTAATAAAGCAAATTTTAAATATGCCACTTCGTATTAGGATGCATGAAAATCATCACTTTGCACTGCGATTATATTAAATTCCAGCCCTTAAGAAAAGCGATAAAAACCCCTGAAGTTTTAGCGGAGAAAGATAAAATTCAAAAAGAAGTGAAAGACTGCCTCGTCATTTTAACAGCAGTTGAGAAAGGAGACAATGATGCTGTTGTAAGGCAATTACTTGAATCAATAAAAAAAACAGCCAATGAAGTAAAAACAAAAGCTCTTGTTCTTTATCCTTATGCTCACTTGTCTTCAAATTTAGCTCCTCCAGATACAGCTTTAGAATATTTAGTTGAGGCAGAGCATACTTTAAAAAAATCCGGATTTGAAGTAATAAGGGCTCCATTTGGCTATTATAAAGAATTTGAATTAAAAGTGAAAGGCCATCCTTTATCTGAATTAAGCAAAGAATTTAAGGGAGAAGACGTTAAAGGAGAGCATAAAATAATTCATCTTCATGACAAAGAAAAAAAAGAAAAACAAGAAAATATCCCGCATCTTTTAACTCAATTATCAAGGACTAAATTAGACATCTCAAAATTAAAAGAAAATGACCACAGGATTCTGGGGCAAAGACTAGATTTATTTAGCTTTAATGAATCTGCTCCGGGCCAGCCTTTCTGGCACAATAACGGATTAGTTATTTTAAACGAGTTATTATCATACTGGAAAGAAATTCATAGAAAAGCAGGCTATCAGGAAATTTCAACTCCTTTTATATTAGATAATAAATTATGGAAAGTTTCAGGGCATTGGGATTTATACAAAGAAAATATGTTTCTTACAGAATATGAAAACAGGGATTTTGCAGTCAAACCAATGAACTGCCCGGGAGCAATGCTCGTCTATAAAACAAGAACAAGAAGCTATAAAGAGCTTCCACTAAGATTGACTGAATTAGGCATAGTGCATAGAAAAGAATTATCAGGTGTTTTGTCCGGATTATTAAGAGTCATTAAAATAACCCAGGATGATGCGCATATTTTCATATCAAAAGAGCAGTTGCAGAATGAAATTATTAATGTAATCAATCTTTTTAAAGAGTTATTGGATAAATTTGGATTTAAATACAATTTTACAATAAGCATAAGAAGCGAAGAAAAAAAAGACAAATATCTAGGAGAAGATAAGTTATGGAATGAAGCTGAAAAAGCCTTGTCAGGTAGCTTAAAAAAACTTAAATTAAAATATGGAATAGTAAAAGGAGAAGCAAAATTCTACGGCCCAAGCTTGGATGTCGTAATTAAGGACTCTTTAAACAGAGAATGGCAGTGCTCAACTCTTCAACTGGACTTCAACATGCCAAAGAGATTTGAGCTTGAATATGTTGGAAGAGACAATAAGTCTTATACCCCGATTGTTCTTCATAGAGTTGTTTACGGCTCTTTAGAGCGTTTTATTGGCATTCTTCTTGAGCATCTTAATGGCGATTTGCCAGTTTGGCTCTCCCCAATTCAAATAAGGATTATCAACTTTACAGACAGAAATTTAAAAACAGCTGAAAAAATTCTTTTAGAATTAAAAAAAGAAATTACAAATTTAAGAATAGACTCTGATTTCAGAAATACGACTGTTTCAGACAAAATTAGAGACGGTGAATTGCAAAAAATACCTTATTTAATTGTTATAGGAGACAAAGAAGAAAGCTCAAAAACTCTGGCTGTAAGAAACAGGGATGAAAAAGGAAAAGTAAAATATAATGTGAAACTCCCCGCCTTTGTTAAAAAATTAAAGGAGAGAATTGAAAAGAGGACTTAGGAAAATGCATTTTTTTTCATTATTTAAGGAGTTAATAAAAGCAAAGAAAATATCTTCATATTCAAGAAAAGAGGTTTTAGCTATAAGAGAAAAGCGCCTGCGAGAGACTCTTGTTCATGCTTATGATAATTCTCCTTTTTACAGAAATTTGTGGGATAAGGCAGGCATCAAAAGAAAGAGTCTGAAAGATATTCCAATAGTAAATATTCCAGTAGTTAGCAAGAGGGAAATCATGGAAAGTTTTGAATCAGTCATTACCCGCCCAGGAATTGCAAAGAAAGATGTAGAGTTATTTATTCAGGAGGATGCGGCGGGAGACAAATTATATAAAAATAAGTACATAGTTCTTAATACGTCTGGCTCAAGCGGTTATACAGGAATTTTCTTGTTTGAGCAAAGTTTTCTTAATAGGCTGGTGGCATCTATTTTAACAAGAATAATAAAATTGAAATTATCATCGTTTTTAAAAGGAAGAAAGAGAATTGCTTTTGCAGGGGAGAAGTCAGGCCATCACGCAGGGATTAATTTAGTCAAATCCGCACCTTCATTTTTATTCAGGACATTAGCCGTTTCAGTTGGAGATGATGAAGTTGAAACAATAAGTAAATTAAATAAATTTCAGCCGCATTTATTTGTAGGTTATGCCAGCGCCCTTGCTTCAATTGCAGAAGCACAGCTTTCCGGAAAGCTCAAGATTAATCCAGAAACAATAATCTCTTCTGGGGAGCCCCTGACAAAAGAAAGGCATGAGATTATTAAAAAAGCATTTGGAATAGATGCAATAGATCTATATAGCGCGACAGAATGCCTGGCCATAGGCGCAGATAAGACCGGACAGGGTAAATTAGATATTTTTGACGAAATAATTTTTCTTGAAGTCATAGATGACAAAGGCCTGCCAGTGCAAGCTGGAAAATCGGGAAGAGTTGTGCTGACTGTTTTTGGAAATGAAATACAGCCTTTGATTAGGTATGTTTTGGATGACCAGCTCATTCTTATTCCAGAAAAAGAAAATAATTCTTCTTTTACACGGGCGAAAAAAGTTTCCGGCAGGTCTCTGGAAAGGCTTATATTTACAAGTAAAAAGGGGGGCTTTGAGATCCAGCCTATGGAGCTCGTAGGGCTTTTCTTTCCGAGACTTAAGCAATATCAAATAATACAAACCGGCCCAAAAAGCGCAACATTGAAGCTTGCAGCTTCAGGAGACAAAGAAAAAATAAAAGAAAGGGTGCATGCTTATATAGCAGAAATGCTAAAAGCAAAGGGAGCTTCAGAATACTCTGTAATCTTAAAAATAGAGTTTGTAAAGGAAATTTTGCCCGACCCAAGAACAGGCAAAACTCCAATTATAATCACTCTTCGCGGGAAAAAGTAAACAAGTAAAACCTTATAAACCCGTTTTTCTTAAAATTTTAAGAGGATAAAAAATGAAAATAGCTCCTTATATTGAAAAGCTGAACAATTCACAGGAATTTAGGGATTTTCAGCAAAAATATAAAGATTCTTTTATGGTTGCTGGCTTCTTTGTGCTTGATTTAGAAGCAGGGCAGAATGTTCATCAATTAGACTTTTATGTGCCGTCAAAAAAGAAAATTGCCGCTTTCTCTCTGGATAAAAAAATCTCCCTGCAGTTATTAGACATAATGCATTCAGCCAAAGAGCCGGAGAAGTTAGATATCAAGACAAATCTTGATTTAAATCAGCTTCCCGGCATTTTAGAAGAAGAAATGAAAAATAGAAGCATTACTGATGAAATTAAAAAAATTATCGCGATAATTCAGAGTATAGACGGAAAGAAAATATGGAATCTTAACTGCGTCCTTTCCGGAATGAGTATATTAAATGCGCATATTGATGACGAATCAAAAACAGTATTAAAAATGGAAAGAAAATCCCTTATGGATATAATGCAGAGAATTCCAGCTCAGCCAATGGCTCAGTTGCAGCCAGAAAAATTGTCAGAAAAAGACATAGATTTACAGATAAAAAAACTTGACAAATTAGAAAAAGCAATTGAAAAAGAGAAGCAAGAGCTGGTAAAAGTATCTAAAAAACAAAAATCTCCTGAAAAGGATGCTGAAAAGGAGAATAAAAAAACAAAGAAATAACCTTTCTATCAGACAAATATTTATATAAATACTTTTTTTATCAAGAATATGAGCAGGAAAATTAATGCAAGAGTTCCATTAAGATATGAAATAAAGCTTCTTCCAAGTAATTATGAATTGTTTAAGTCAGAAGGGGTAGGAGATTATACAGTTGCAGTTTCAGACCCCGCCTTTATTGTCAGGCCTGGCAGCAGAGCCGAGCAGATGAAAAATCTTCAGAGCGGAGACAGCATAATTTTTGTTTGCAATATGGAAGAGCTTGAAAGGCAGAAACATCCAAAAGAAAAAATGGTTAATTATGAAGGTGAAATAGAAAAAGTTATAAAATATATAATATTTGATGAAAGAACAAGGCGAAAAACTTTTGTATTCTAACTAGAGATTGTTGTATTTTAGCACAAGCTTAATTCCTCTGCAAATAATGTGGATAGATAATAATTTAACTGATTAAATTTAACTGATTTATGCCAATTACAAAATATTATTATATTTATTAATAATTAAGTGCAGGTTGCTTTTATTGTAGAAGGCTCGCATATCGTGTCTTTCCCATCATCTCCTCTTAATATTGCTGCTACAGAAACTTTACTTCCTGTAGCGAGTGTAAAGCCCCCCGCGTCATTTGGAGTATATTTTTTTGTTTCTAAAATAGCAGGTATAATAGATGATTCGTAACTAGTTACTCCTCCTAAACTATTTTCCACAATTATTCTTAACTTTAGAAAGTTACTGGTATCTTGCCCCTTTCTGTTAATAAAAACAGAATCTGGATTATTACTATCAGTTCCCTGATCACAACTTACTGGCTCTAATATAACTTGCTGGCATTGCTGCTGAACATCAATCTGCGTTCCGGCTTTCTGGACATTTCTCAAAACAACAGTTCCTATAATAGCAACAGCCGCAACCGCAACTAATATAATAAGAAGAGTCGTAACAACATCACTTAAACCTTTTTTATTTCCCAACATATAGTATTTATAAATTCTCATCTTCTTTTTTACTAATTTTATTTATTTTAAACTAATTATAATAATTAAGTGCAGGTTACTTTTATTGTAGAAGGCTCGCAATTAACTTCTTTGCCATCAGCCCCTCTTAATACAACTGCCGATGAAACTAAATCATTTGCTGCAACTAATGCACCGACACTATATGATGTAGTAGCTAATGCATTAGGAGGAGGTGAATCAGGTGATGTATATGCCCCACCACTATTAGCAACTTTAACAACTCCTGTAGTTGGATTTTCTCCAAGAATCTTAACTCCATATACTTTCACATCTGAACCAGAAGCGCCTCTTTGGACAACAACACTATCAGTTGCTCCATTGTCATCACAGCTTATAGGTTTTATCTCTACTTGAGCGCATTGCTGCTGAACATCAATCTGCGTTCCGGCTTTCTGGACATTCCTCAAAACAACAGTCCCGATAATAGCAACAGCCGCAACCGCAACTAATATAATAAGAAGAGTCGTAACAACAT
>CAZJEV010000032.1:0-10411 GCA_964545215.1 Candidatus Woesearchaeota archaeon | reverse complement strand
CAATTTTAGGAGATTATCTTATTTTTCTAGATGTAAGTGAAACTCACGCAAAGCACATTAATCGTGCCCCCAACGTCTTCTGTTTTTAGTCTTCAAAGTGCCCTCTCTTCTTTAGGGGCGGGTGGTCGGGGGCAACAGATTTTAATTTCATTCATTCTGACAATTTTGGTTAAGCAAGATTAAACGCCGAATGGCGTTGTGTTTGCAGGATTAGCTTAACCGAAATGAAATATCAAATTCACGAGAAAAACTAATCCTTACATTTAATCCTACGCTGTAAACGAACTTTCAATCCAACTGAAAAAAATTGACCGAAAACTATAAAAGGACTGCTCTTGTACTATCATCATATACGCTCATCCTTGCTTCGGCAAGGGATGGGCATTTTATCATGAAAAGAGTTGCTGTTTTTATTGATGGTAACAACTTCTATTTCGGTTTAAGGAAGTTGTATGGAACTAACAAAAGCTTGAAAAACTTTAATTTTCTGAAATTTGCAAATTTCTTGGCTAAAAATGAAAAAATTTTAGATATTTTCTACTATAATGCACAATTAGACAGAGAACAAAATCAAAAAAAGTATGAAAGCCAAAAACAATTTTTTGAAAAGCTAAGAAAAATTCCTAATTTCCATCTTGTTTTATGCAAACTCCTTAAGAGAAACATAACTGGAACAGATAAATTCTATTACATTATAAAAGAAGATGACATCCACATGGCTGTGGATATGGTCGAAAACGCAGGAAATAATAATTTCGACACCGCCATTATCGTTTCTGGCGATGGAGATTTTGTGCCTGCTGTTGAAGCAGTAAAAAGAAAAGGCAAAGAAGTAGAAAATGTCTATTTCAAGAACAGCTCATCAAGAAATCTGCAAAATCATTGCAGCAACTCTTTTGAACTCACAAGATCTATTTTGGATAAGTTTTTCGGTTAATTATATGATTGAAAGTTAGGTCAAATTGTATGTTTCTACGAAAGAAACTATTTCAGGATGAAATAAACAATTTGCCGTTTACTTGTGATTAAGAGACTTTCGCAGAAAGCCTGAGCTAGCCACGAAGGCTCTAGGGTTGGCTAATTTACCTGAAAGTCTAATTGCTTGCGTAATTTCCAGCTATTTGAGAAAGTTGTGGGTGGGAGGATAGAATTTGGCGCACGATACTTTTATATGCTTTTCAGTGTTACAATTAATATGAAACAATCCGTATTAAAATTACCATTTACAGGTAAGCTTTTGTGTTCTCAATCAAACGAATCTGAAAAAAATAGAACACATTATAAAAAATATGAAAACACAAGGTATGCACTCGACTTTACAATTGATGGAAAGAAAAAATTTGAAATTAAAGCGAGTGCTGATGGAATAGCTAATGTGTGGAAATGTTGCGAACATAAAAACGACGATTGCAAATGCGGGTTAGGTTTTGGCAACCAAATAAGAATTTATCACAAAAATGGTAATTTTACTTTCTACTCCCATCTAAGCAAGATTTTTGTAATAAGCTACCAAAAAGTTAGACAAGGAGAAGTTATTGGTTTTGCTGGAAAGACGGGATTAGCTGGCAATGTTCATTTGCACTGGACTTTAGGTAAGGAGTCTAAAGAAAGCAAACCAATAGAAAAAAAGTTTATTCCTTTTTGGTCAATAAAAGCAGAAAAAATCGAGATTATAGAATCTGGAAAGAAAAGAATTGTTTCAAGTAAATATTTTAAGGAAGGCAAGCAATACGAGTCTACTAATTGAGTGCTCCACAATTGGGCGGGTGAACAACCTCCGATATAACAAAATTTTTGGAAATTTTGGTTAAGCAAGATTAAACGCCAAATGGTGTTATGTTTTTATTACCGCTTAACCGAAGCAAGCAATTAAGATTGAAGGTTTGCCAAGGGCAAATCCGAGTGCAACGAGGATAAATTAAGCCTTTCTTTTAATCCTACGCGGTAAACGAACTTTCAAGGCTATTGTTAATTTAGAAATATTTGAAAGTTAGGTCAAATTGTGTGTTTCTACGAAAGAAACTATTTCAGGATGAAATAATCAATTTGCCGTTTACTTGTGATTAGCCGACCCGAAGGGCACGAGATGACTCTCGAGAGTCCTCGCGTCTTCTGCTTTGTTCTCAGCCGATTTCTCGCGTAATTGCTAATTATCTTCAATGCAATAAAGTTTATAAAAACGACATTATATCAGTCTTCATGATAAAACTTGTAAGCTTAAAATGGGATTCAAGAAAAGAGAGGTATGTTGATGAAAAAGGGAAAGTTCATAAGGTCGAAGCTATAGGTCCGCCAATTACATTAGAATCAAGAGTAGAGATGTCTTCAGACTGTGTCGAAGACTTAGCAGAATATGCTCCGTTAAAAACAAATTGTGGTGTAGTCGTTGGCAGAGCTAGACCTTATAGATTTGAAAAAGATAGTGGCCCTCTAAAAATTTCTATAGAAAACGAGCTACAAGTTTTTGTCGTTCCTGTTCAATATTATAAACTCATTAGATAATTAGCAATTTCGCTTAAACGCGATTAGACACTTTGTGTTTCTTATTCTTTTAGTGTTGTTTAAGCGGAGCGAGAAATATTAAGGCTGAGAATGCGACACCTAAAGGACAGGGAAAGGGGCAACAAGAACGCGGTGTCGCAAGTTGGGGGACTGAGCACCGCCTATTTTGAATTTAGTATTAAGCGGCGAATAAAAATTTCTTTTAATCACTCTTAACCGCCCTTTTGCCCGCGGTTAAGAGTGTCAAAAGACACTATAAAAACCAATGCCGGCTGCGTCGGCGCTTCGCGCCTCATTTACTTAGGCTATATTTTTTTAGAAATAAAAACCCAAGCCATCTTTTCAAATAAATTTTCTTTAATCATTCTTTTCTTCTCACTTGAAATAGAAAAAAATGTCTTTAAAACCATTTTTTCTGAAATAGTAAAGATGTAATTCAGTTTTATAATACTGTCTTTTGGCATTCCTTCCTTTTTAGTTATAGAAATGCCTTTCATTTCCAGATTAGAGGTTATGCCTGCCACAACTATATTGCCATAATCCTCAAAAAGCACTAAAACAGGCCTCTTTTTAACTTCATATGTATCTGTAAACTGAACTTCAGCCAGGATTACTTCTCCAAAACTATAATTTTTCCCAAATTTCATCTTCTTTATTATCCCATAACTCCCTCATTTTAGGCTGCTGTATTTTATGCAAAAACTCATCATACTGGTTTCTTTCCTTTAAGGTTATAAAAAGCTTAGCCATTTTTTCTAGAAGTTCATTATATGTCTGCCTCGGACTTTCTTTAGCTTTTTTAAGCAATTCAATGATTCTTTTATCTATAATTATTGTTGTCTTCATATATAGTTAGATATATATTAACTATATAAATGCTTCTTTGTCTAAATTTAATTTGCCTCTATTTCTTTTTCAGGCAAAGCCCTATTCTCAACAAGCTTCCAGTCAAGCTTTATAATGCTCTTTACAAAGTAATTTTCCAAATTGAGCTTAAAATAATCAGATTTGCCTATCTTCCTAGTCTTAACAACTATTCCTTTCTTAATCCAATCATCAAAAAAAGACACTAGAGAATTATAGCTGACATTGCTGCCCCTGGCTATTTCAGTTATTGGATAATCAAAGAAATGATTATCTATTAAAAAGTCAATTACTCTTAATTGGGGTGTATCTCCAAGATATTCTAAAAATATTGACTTGTTTTCTTTTATTCTCATAAAACACTTAACAGTCATCTATATTTAAATATTTCTATAATGTATAAGATGTTTCAAAGATAGAAACATTTATATAATTCATATATATTTACCATCTGATGAAAGTTAGCGATTTAGAGATAGCGCAAGTTATGTTTAAGCTTGCAAGGAAGGATAATTGGGGCCATAAATATGATAGACTAGAGCACTTTAAAAGATTTCAAAATTTAAGTGATATAATTAAAGAATTAAAGAAAAAGGATTGGATTATTGAATACAATAAGCCAAACTTTACAGGCATTGCCTTAAGCACGCAATATAAGAAAGAGATTATTGAATTTATAAAACAGCAGATGCCTCATGTTAAGGAGATGATAAAATAAAATGAAACCAGTCATGAAGCCTTTGTTTGAAGAAAGAATGAGAAAACTTCTCCCACTAGAAGAAGATTTTCAGGCATTTAATAAAATAGTTCACACTCATCCAAGGAATTTCATCAGATGCAACACTCTTAAGATTTCTCCAATAGACCTATTAGCCCTATTAAGTAAGAAATGGTCCGTCAAGCAACCCTATCCAGAATACCCTGAAATCCTTTTAGTCAGCCAAGATTTACACCCAGGAGAATTAGGAAACGCAATAGAACATATTCTCGGCTATTATTACATTCAAGAAATTTCATCAATGATGTCAGTTCTTGCACTCGCTCCAGAACCAAATGACTTTGTTTTGGACTTATTTGCCTCTCCAGGGAGCAAGACAACTCAAATTGCGTCAAAAATGAATGCACAAGGCACAATAATTGCCAATGACTTAAAATTAGACAGAATTAAAATCTTATCTTCTAATTTAGAAAGATGCGGAGTTTCAAACTGCATTGTCACAAAAAATGATGCTATTGCTCTCTGCTCAAAATTAAGCAAATCTCCTTTTAAATTTGACAAAATTCTATTAGACGCTCCCTGCTCCGGAGAAGGAACTTTAAGAAGCTCACCGAAAACATTTCTAATGTGGAATGAGAAAGTTATTTCTAAACTCTCAAGGATGCAGAAAAAATTCATTGCTTTTGCTTTAAAATGCCTAAAACAAAATGGAATTTTAGTATATTCAACCTGCACTCACGCTCCTGAAGAAAATGAAGAAATTATTGATTTCGCAATTAAGAATTTCCCAGTAAGAATAGAAGAGATTAATTTGCCTTTAAAATGCCGGGGCGGCATTTTACCCTGGGAAGGCCGGTCTTTCAATCCAGAAGTCTCAAAAGCCTGCCGCATCTACCCTCAAGATAACGATAGTGAAGGCTTTTTTGTCTGCAAGATGACCTTATTGGAGGAAATAAAATTCAACAATATCTCTCATCCTATAAATTTCATGATTCCATTCTATAATAATATAGGATTATTCTGGGAAAAAGCAAAACAATTAAATTGGAAAGTTGAGAAGATAAAATGAAAATAAAGAAAGATAAATATTTTAGAGAAAGAGGAGGAACAGCTAAAATAATTAAAGTCAGATGCTCAAGATGCAATTCATTAATTTTCATATATCAAAAAGACGGTCCAGGATGGCTTAAGAGATGCTACTTTAATAGAATAATATTCCCGGATAAATATGCTTTATTATCTAAAACTAAAGATATAAATGGCATTGACAAAGTAGTATGCTCTTGCGGAGAGATAATCGGCTCTCCAATTAAGCATAAAGATGGAAGATTAGCCTATCATCTTATAAGGGGAAAATTTAAGCGTTCAAACTATAAACAGCCAAAATGAACATCCATTTCATAAAATCCAGCGAGAAAAAAAGAATATTGGAGCAGTTAGAAGAGCAGTTTGGCATAGAAAAACTGCCCTATTTGTTAATCCAATCAGGAAAAGATAAAATCCGCGCTTTTTCCGGCCATTTGTCAAAGGATGAAATTTTAAAAATGTCCCAGTTAGCAAATATAGAGGTAATCGGCCTCTACCTTTTAAGAAGAGAGCATGACTTAAGATTAAGCTTCGATGCAGTCCATCTGCTAAAAAACCAGATAAATAAAAATATCCTGAAAATCTCCCATGATGAAATGCAAGCCTGGCTTAGGGGCCATAATTTAAAAATAGAAAATAAAGATACCCGAACAAAAACCCTCATCATTAAACATCAGGATTATTTTTTAGGCTCTGGAAGATTAAAATCAGGATTTCTAATTAATCACGTCCCAAAAGAAAGAAGGCTTAAAAAGCCCTAATTCAGCCTTAAAAGAAGTTCAGCAATTCCCTCTCTTCTAATTTTACGGTCTAAATATACACTTGCTTCTCTAGGTGTCAACTGCTCATAAATATAAGCCTTTCTAGAAGAAAGCCCGTCATAAGGAGTTAAAATTTCATACCTAAGTATCTCTACATCAAACATCTTGCTTCTTAATTTATTTATTTTAATTTTTTTTATTTTCATAAAAAATATAAGTAATTTAACTATTTATTTTTTTCGTATATTGTAATCTAAAGCAATTTAGGAATACTTGGCTCTATTTTTTAAGGGGGCGCTTTTTTATATAAATAACTGCCCTAAAAATATTTAAAAGTAAAAATGCCATAACAATTAATAATCAAACAAAGCTATTTAAATAAACTATTTCTTTAAAAAAAATGAACCAAGATGAAATCAATAAATTAACTGAAGCTGGAAAAATAGCAAAGCAAGCTGTTGAATATGCAAAATCTCTTATTAAAGAAAAAATGCCTCTTTTAGAGATTGCAGAAAAAATAGAAGCCAGGATTTTTGAGCTTGGCGGAAAGCCTGCTTTTCCGGTAAATCTCTCAATAAATGAAATCGCAGCCCATTCAACTCCTTCTTTTCAGGATTCAGCGATTGCCTCAGGATTATTAAAAATAGACATAGGAGTCCATGTCAATGGCTTTATAGCAGACACTGCTTTTTCCCTTGATTTGGAAAATTCAGAAGAAAATAAAAAATTAATTCAAGCTGCAGAAACAGCTCTTCAAAAAGCCCTGGATTTCATAAAGAGCGGGGATAAAATAAAAATAAAGGACATAGGCGGCGAAATTGAAAAAGCTGTAACTTCTAAAGGATTTCAGCCAATTCATAATCTTTCAGGACATTCAATAGAAAAGTTTGAAGTGCACGCCGGCATTAGCATACCAAACTATAATAATTCTCAAGAAAAAGAGCTTCCTGAAGCAGTTTACGCTATAGAGCCTTTTTCAACTTCAGGATCTGGCTCTGTAAAAGATGGCAAGCCTTCTGGAATATATTCCATTAAAAAATCTGGAAATGTCAGGGATTCTTTTTCCAGAGAAATCCTAAAATATATCAAAGACGCTTATCAAACCCTTCCTTTTTGCAGTCGCTGGTTGCAAAAAAAATTCGGCTCAAAAGCTCTTCTTGCCCTGTCAAGAATTCAGGAAGCCGGATTAATTCATCAATATCCTCAATTAATTGAATCCTCTGGAAGCAAAGTAGCTCAAGCAGAGCATACAATAATTTTCCTAGAAAAAGAAAAAATCATCACAACTATTTAAGGATTTAAGGACATAAAATCAAACATGCCAATTTTAAACTTGTAATAATCATATAATTTTCCTTGTTTTTAAGAAAATAAATGTCAATAATAAAAATCCAAGCCCTGTCAAAAACATGCTTATTTTGTCTATCAAAAGCCTTTCATAAACTATCTCTATCTCGCCGTTTCCATAAACAAGCATTATATAAGGAGATGCTCTGTAGATTTTGATTTTCTTCCCATCTTGATAAGCTTTCCAATTTGGAAAATCTGAGATTTTTATCAATATTGGCACCAGCTCTTTACTTTCAACTCTAAATTTAATGTGGTCCTGCCTCTTGCTTTCTTCCAGTATTTCAATTTTCTCATTTCCCTTTCCTTTATAACCTGGAACTCTTTCATTTGCATAAATCCCATTTTTAATATCTCTGGACAAAAACCATCTTGATGTCTTGAAATCCCAATCTTCCTCTAAAACCCTGGGAGTATAATTCAAAACCTCTATTATCTCTCCTGAAAATCTGGGCTCATAAACATAATAAGTATAATTTCCCCTGTGTCTTGGAGCTGGCCCGGAAGAATAAGCAATTTCTTTTCCTTTTTTCCAGTCAGAAGAATAATTTTTCCATGAGACAATGCTCTTAACTCCAAGAAGATTAAGCTGATAAGCTAGGATGTCCTCTATTACTTTTGAATCATTTGATATTAGCTCATAATTTACATAAGTCCCCCAAACAATTGAATCCCCCAAAGCAAGCTCATTTTCAACACCAAATATACTCCTTGCATTCTTGGCAGATTCTGCATACAGCCCCCTTAATCCTGGCTCTTTTGATTTTAAAGGAATCAAATGCTGAAGCATATGCGGAGAAGATTCTTTGCTGTAAGGAGCCATAACAAATATTCTTCCTTCGCTTGCAAAATCAATTATGCTGGCAGCTGGCGGTCCATTTGCATTTATCGGGTCTGCCAATAATAAAGATCCTGCTCCGGCAATTAAAAAAATCCACATCAGCATTTTTGATTGTTTTTCTTTAACGCTGAATAAAATTACTGGAATCAAAACATAAAAAAACATCATAAATCTGTAAAGATGCACCGGAAAAATAAAAAATGTTTCAGATAAAGCCGAAAACATTATCAAGATTAAAAAGAAGAATCCTATCGTAAAATACCTCTCTTTTTTAGCATAGCTCAGATAAACTATATAAATAAATGAAATAAACATAAAAATCTCCGGATAAAGTACTTTTCCAACTGGATAAGCCTCAAGCCATCCTCTTTTCGCCAGGAAAGGCAGAGTCCAAAATGCCGTCAATAAGAAGGTCAAAATCCCATGAAAAATAAAAAACTTTAAGCCTTCTTTGCTCCGCATCTTGCATATTAAATAAGAAAAAAATAGAAACGCTGCTGCAAATGATGCAACTATATGCGTCAATATTATAGCTGAAAATAACAGGCTGGGAATTAAAAACTTCTTTTTTTCAAAATTCTTCTCAAGCGAACCCCAATAAAAAAAGAAGAAAGCCATTCCTAATGCGTGAGTAACAAGCCCTATATTAAATATAGAGTGAATGTTTCCTCCATAATGGCTTTTGGGAAACAAGAATAAAACTCCAGTCATTATTAATGTAAGAATTCCTGATTTGTTCCTGCTGAAATCAAATGCCCTTGCAAAATAATAAAAAGAAGCCGGGATTATCAGAACTGTAAAAGCAAAAAGAATCTTCACAGCAGACTTAACGCCTGTAACAAAACTCAAAAGCGCTCCAGCATATGAAAACAAGGGAGGATAAAACTGATTTTGCGCATATCCTAAAAAGAAAAACTTGTTCCATCCGACAATATCGGGAAACAGATAATATTTCTGATACCACACTGAAAAATATAATCCTGCAAGATCCCAGCTTATTAGCTCATTATAAAGAAAAAAAGGTATAATCAGCTTAAATATTAAGAAGGCGTATAAAAAAACAAAAGAAATGATAAAAAAATAATTAAGTTTAAAAAATTCTCCTATCTTTAAACGAAAATCCATGCTCTATTAATTTAAGCCCATTTTAAAAACATTTCTTATTATCGTAAATTCTGATGATTAATATAATATTTGTTCAGACTTTCCGTGATAGATAATTCCAAAAACTATACTAATCGAAGGAATTATCTATAATTCAAAATTATCTCATCATCTTCTGGCCAAAAACACCGGCTCTTCCTTCCTGTTTCTTTTTATTATAATAAAATGCTATCGCCAATGCCAGCGCAATAAGCAACAAGATTATTATAAATACTATAATTAATGTAGACTTTCTTGACTTCTCGCCTATTAATATCTTTCCCAGTCCGCCGCCTTCCTCTTCACCGCCTTCTTCAGTTGCTCCTCTTTGCGCGCCTCCAGCGCCTCCAGGAGAAGTAGTTGTCCGTCCGCCTCTTCCACCAGCACCTCCGCCAGCTCCGCCCGCTGTATCTCCAGCACCTCCGCCAGCTCCGCCGGTCCCTCCAACTCCGCTTCCGCTAACTCCGCTTCCAGTCCCAGAAACCAAAATAAGTTGCGCCGCGTTAACTTTTATCTCCCCAACATTCCCGTAAAATGTCGTTGGAGCAGTTCCAGTGCTTGTTTGACTGCCTTGCCCAGAAGTAAAAACAAGCTTTACATATCGCGCACTCTCTGCTGGAAAGCTCCTATCAACATATGTATTTCCTGTTGAAATAGTCCATGCACTTGAAACAGTCTTCCAATTTTGTGCATCATTTGAAGTCTGGATATTCAATGTTAAAGGTACATAAGAGCCATCTAGATAAAGTCTTACTTGATTCGCACACCTTTTTGTTCCAAGATCAAAATAAATCCAGCTTGATGTTGTCTTACTGCTTAACCATGAAGTGCTATTAATATTATCAATCGCATTAGAGGGCGTATAAACGCTGCTTGAAGTGCTGCTTGCAACCGCGCTCACTGGAAATATAAAAGAATATGAACCGCATACATATCCGGAATCTATAGCACTCCCTGTAATTCCTTTCTTAAAAAAATCGCTTGAGAGGAGAAGCGTTGCTCCAACAAGAACAAGAGCAATAATAACAACACTTGTCATATACCTCTGCATTTATTTCACTATTAAATTATATATTTAAACCTTTTGGTAATAGCGGCTTTGCGTGAGATAAACTTACTTCTTAAGTAGTTTATCTAGAAGTTCTAATT